>JAIRLR010000079.1 GCA_031259195.1 Streptococcaceae bacterium
ATTGTTTTTGATTATAGCGCTGTTGTCTTCTGTAAACGTTTTTATATAACGCAATGATCTTTACGAAGAAGTTACGGTTCGATATAATTCAATTATATTTTAATAGATTAGACCTCTTGCGAAACTAGGACATGATTAAAAATTGTGTTCAATTTTTTCCGCAAATTGCTTAAAAATTAACCAAAAAACCTGTCGGGTTATTACAAGTTGTTTCAAGCTTTGCTTGATTACAACTTGTATAACGGGATTTCATCAATAGCAAGACAAGTTAACAGGTTCTAAAACTAGATCTATAAAAATTGCGAACTGCCTTAATGATTGGCAAACAAAGTTTGACAGAGTTTAGATAAGGATGTACCTACTCAGTGCGCTTCTTTTTTCTTATCTCAGGAAAAAATTGAACACAATTTTAATCATGGTCTAGTTTTAAGACAGATCTAATGATTGTAAATTATTTAGGAGATATTAAATAATGACTGAAAGAGTTGCTCTTTTTCCGGGAAGTTTTGATTTATTAACAAACGGACATGTGAATATTATTAAACGAAGTGCAGGACTTTTTGATAGGTTGATTGCAGGGGTTTTTACAAATACAACCAAAAAGCCCTTATTTAGTTCTCAGGAGAAAAAAATCATTATCGAAAATGTTGTTAAGCCTCTAGGAAACGTCAAAGTTCAGATTTTTGCAGAGCGGTTAACAGTTGATATTGCTAAAAAAATTGGAGCACAATACCTTGTTCGCAGCATTCGGAATATGTATGATTATGAGTATGAGCGTGATATTGCACGCTTAAATCAAGAGATATCAAAAACAGTAGAAACGGTGTTATTGTTGACTGATCCAGCTTTTGAACATTTAAGTTCCAGCATGTTAAAGGAAATTTATTTATTTGGTGGCGATATTTCTTCATATGTGCCAAAAGAAGTTCTTGATTGTCTGGATAAGAAACGGAGATAAGTAGTTGAAAAAACTATTTAAAAATCGCTTTTTAAGATTAGGTTTATTTATGTTAGCCATTTTTGTGATTTTAAATGTGCCGATCCCTCATTATTTGGTGGAGACTCCTGGTGGAGTAATAAACTTGCGTCCGCTGGTAATGGTCGATGGCAAAGAAGATATGCAAAAAGGTTCCTTTTACTTAACAGCCGTTGCTTCAAAAAAATTGTCTTTGCAAAGACTGATCCATGCTAAGTTTTTTTCTGACTTTGAGGTAATCCAGAAGGAAAAAGAAGTGCTGCAAGGAATGAAAAGTGAAGAGTATTGGCGGATGTTAAAGTATGTGTTAGATTCTTCGGAGAATCTTGCAATTGATCAAGCAGCAAAGTTAGCAGGTATTCCTACAACTTTGAACTTTAAAGGCGTTTATGTAGTTAATGTTGAGAAAAAATCTAACTTTTATGGCAAATTATCTATTGGCGATAAAATAACCAATATTGATGATAAATTTTTTGATAGTAGTAAAGAAATCGTTGATTATGTCCGATCTCAAAAAATAGGGAAAAGCGTAAAGCTAGCCTTTGAACGTGGTAATCAAAAAATTGAAGTTTCCGGGAAGTTAATCCAGATGGACAAGTCAAAAACACCGGGCATTGGTGTTGGGATTAGTGATTATACAACAATTGAGACAAAGATTCCGATCAAAATTAATGCTGGTGAAGTCGGAGGACCTTCAGGCGGTTTAATGTTTACTTTGCAAATTTATCAAATGCTTTCTGGCAAAGATTTAAGACATGGCAAAGCGATTGCTGGAACAGGGACAATGGAAAAAGACGGCAGTGTTGGTCGGATTGGCGGTATCGATAAAAAAGTAGCGGCAGCAAATGCTAGTGGAGTGGAAATCTTTTTTACGCCTGATGATAAAATTTTGCCAGAGTGGAAAAAGAAAGATCCAACCTTAGTTTCAAATTACAAGGAAGCTAAGCGCGCTGCCAAAAAACTGGGAACCAAAATGAAAATCGTTCCGGTGAAAAAGATAAAGGATGCTGTAAATTATTTGGAGAATTTAAAATCTTAAAAGTTTAATGTTATATTTTCTGACATGAATTATTGACAGTTGTTATTTTAATTGTTAAACTGAACCCTAGTACCTGTGAATGATCTCCGTAAGTGCGAATTGCCTTAACGAGTGTCTTACGAAGTTTGACAGAGTTTAGGCAAGATGTACCTACTTGGTGCGAATTTTTAGGTAATTTTTTACCTTTCTTTGTCAAAAGGCCTGTCTAAGTTCTTTACGATTTGTTCAAGCTTTGCTTGATTACACTTGGTAAACGGGGTTCATCAATAGAGAGATCGTTCACAAGTTCTATCAATTTTTGGAGGGGTTCAGATGTCCGAAAAAGAGTTGCGTCGTTCGATGTCTGTGTTTCCAATTGGGACGGTGATGAAACTAACTGACTTATCGGCTCGTCAGATTCGTTATTATGAAGAGCAGCATTTAATTCATCCAGAGCGTAGTGAAGGTAATCGTCGTTTATATTCACTAAAAGATATCGATGCCTTACTTGAGATTAAAGATTATTTATCCGATGGGTTAAATATGGCAGGAATTAAGCATTTATTAGAAAAAAAGTTGCAAGCTCAAAAAAAAGCTCAGGAGCAGGCTAGGAAGACATTGACAGATGAAGATGTTCGCCGTATTTTTCGTAATGAGTTTCTTCAACAAGGTGGCTTTGTTCATGAAGAAAGATCTGGATTTGGCAATTCACGGTTACTGTAGTTTTTAATCGTGATATATAAAGAAAGTAGGTAAAGTGTAAATGGTGTCTAAAACAAGAACAGCAGCAGATATTCGTCGTGAAATTAAAGAAGAGGGAGTAACATTTCTACGTTTGATGTTCACAGATATTCTGGGAACACTGAAAAATGTGGAAGTTCCTGCAACTGAGGAGCAGTTGGACAAAATCTTTGAAAATAAGATGATGTTTGATGGTTCGTCCATTGAAGGATTTGTGCGGATTAATGAGTCAGATATGTATTTATATCCAGATTTTTCAACGTGGATTGTTTTTCCTTGGGAGTCTGAGCATGGGAAAGTTGCTGGTTTAATTTGCGATGTTTACAATCCAGACGGTACATCTTTTGTAGGAGATCCTCGTGGCAACTTAAAACGAGCGCTAGATAGTATGAAAAAAGTAGGATTTACTTCTTTTAATCTTGGGCCAGAACCAGAATTTTTCTTGTTTAAACTTGATGCAGATGGAAAAACTACATTGGAAGTTAATGATCACGGTGGTTATTTTGACTTGGCGCCAACAGATTTGGCGGAGGACATCCGCCATGAGATTGTTAATACCTTAACTGAGCTAGGTTTTGAAGTTGAAGCATCACACCATGAAGTAGCCATTGGTCAGCATGAAATCGATTTCAAATACGCAAATGCTTTAGAGGCTTGTGATAATATTCAATTATTTAAGTTAGTCGTGAAAACGATCGCTCGAAAATATGGACTGCACGCAACCTTTATGGCGAAACCTAAGTTTGGCATTAATGGAAGTGGTATGCACTGTAATATGTCATTATTTAAAGATGGCAAGAATGTTTTCTGGGATAAAAATGATGAAATGGAATTATCACAAACAGCTTATCGTTTCTTAGGCGGCTTGATTAAACATGCGCGTAGCTTTACGGCAATCACTAATCCTACTGTCAATTCCTATAAGCGCTTAGTGCCAGGCTATGAAGCACCAGTTTATGTTGCATGGGCAGGAAGGAATCGTTCGCCATTAATTCGCGTGCCAGCTGCTCGTGGTATGTCGACGCGTTTAGAGTTGCGCTCAGTTGATCCAACAGCCAATCCTTACTTAGCTTTAGCAGTATTGCTTGAATGTGGATTGGATGGCATCAAAGAAAAAATGCCAGCACCAGACCCTGTTGAAGTGAATATTTACGCAATAACCGATGAAGAACGCATTGCTGCAGGGATTAAAGATTTACCATCTACTTTACGTAATGCAGTGAAATCATTACAAAAAGATGAAATTGTGATCAATGCTTTAGGCCATCATATCTATGAAAATTTTGTTGAAGCTAAAAAGATAGAATGGACAGCTTATGCACAAACTGTATCACAATGGGAACAAGAAACTTACTTAGAACTATATTAAACCTCCTTAAAATCTTACGTATTATGCAGAATTTACTGAAAAATTGCTCAAGCTTCTAAGAACCTGTTAACAAGTTTTTAGTAATTCCTAGAATTTTTATACTAACTCCACAATTCTAGAACAATTTTTAGAAACTTCTGGATCATGTGTGACGATAACAATGGTTTTACCCTCTTTGTTTATTTTTTTTAACAAATTTAACACCTCATCTCGATTCTTGGAATCTAGGGAACCGGTAGGTTCATCGGCCAAAATAATTTCACTTGGTTTGATCAATACCCTTGCAATGGCTACTCTTTGTTGTTCTCCGCCAGAGAGTTCATGTACTTTTCTTTTTTCGTACCTTTTTAAACCAACTTTTCCCAAAGCAGACGATATGAGTCTTTGTTTATCCTTCTTGTTAATTTTTTTATATTTTAAAGCAATTTGTAAATTTTCTTCCACTGTCTCTGTTTCAATTAAAGCAAAATTCTGAAATAAATAGCTTATTTTCTCGCGAATATTTTTTGAAGCTTTTTTTGTATTCGTTTTGATATTTTTCTCTCCCCAAAATAAATATTCTCCCGAATCAAAATCTTCGATTAAACCTAAAATATTTAACAATGTCGATTTTCCTGAGCCACTTGAACCGACCAAAGCAATCATTTCTCCAGCATTAATGGCAAGGTTGAACTGATTAAATATTTGCTTCTTGCCAAATTTTTTTCCTAAATTAGTTAATTTTATCATTGTTATTCTCCCTTAAGTAAAGATACTAAATTTTTCTTCTCTTTACGAATAATTGTTAAAATGATTATGATCACTTCAAACAAAATAATTGTTAGAGCCATCGGCATAACAAGCAGCGACTTGCCAAATAAACAAATCGTCAAAATTTGTATAAAATAAAAACCAAAAATTAAACTAAATTCAATTTTGTAGCGATCAAACATTTTAACTCCTAATAATCGCTCAACGGAAAGTTTTTTCTTTTTACTTTGAATAATGCAAATAAGTAAGAAAATCAAAGCAAAAATATCTAATAAGAAGACAAAAAGTAAAATTACACTAAAAAGGAAGATCGTCATTTTATAAGACGTAATATAGTTGCCAATGATTGAATTAACTGTTGAAAATTTTACATTTATGTTATTTTTCTGCATCAATTTTTTTATTTTTTCGCGATTTTTTTTAGAATTAATAATTTTAATGGGACAATTTTCACCAGTAGTATTACAAGCGGTTTGCTCACCAATAGTCATGTTACTTTGATTAAACAACATAAAAATAGGTTTTTTAAAAAATTTTTTATACTCTGAATTATATGAAAAAACAGAAAAATGATTATCATTGTAGTAAATCAAACGCACCGGTAGTTCTTCAATTTTTTTCTTTTCTCTTTCTTGGGAAATTAAATTGCTAAAAAGAAGATGCTGACAAAAATATTTCATTTTTGCCCCATTCTTGCGAAAAGAGTTTGGAACTAAAAATTCTCGAATATCATCCTTTGCCGGATTGTGTTTTATAGGTAAGGTCTTTAAGAAATGATTATTGATGGTCATTACTTCGTATTTTTCTCCAGATTTGAAAATATTCTTTTTTTGGTTCTTTCCTTCTACGACTAAGTTTTTATTTGGATCTACCACTTTGCTGTGAATATACATTGCCTTAGTTTTTTTTTCTAAATTTTTAAAAAATCTGGTGAATTTTTTTTCATATTCAAAATTATTAAGTAAAAAATTTTGATTGTCCTCTTCAGATAAATGAACAAATTCAACAGTTAACAACTTTCCATTATCCTGCCAAGCTTTATTTAATTGATATTGCTTAAATAAGTCATCAAATAGAACTGAAATTTGAAATAACAATAAAGTGGAAAATAAAGCAAGTAAAATTTTAACCACAAAGCAGGAAATATTCCCATATTTAAAATCCAAAAATTGTTTTAACATTTGGCTGATAGTTACTTTTTTGATGATCAAATAAGTAAAACTATTAGCCATAAAAAAGATCATAAAAATCAATATTTGGGCTAAAAATAATGTTATTAAAAAACCTTCTGGTAGATAGTTAAAATATAAAATAATTCCTAAATTCACTAAAAAACAAGTTCCTATTAATAAAATTGCATTTTTTTGGATAAAGTCTTTAAAAATAGTAAAATCACTTATACCATTTAATTTTTTAACCCCAATGCTTTTTATTTCCATCAAAGGAGCGTAAACTGTTACAATAACCAACACCAAAAAAGAAAGAATTATAATTAAAGCAAAAAGCATTGTATATCTGTTGATTAACCCAAGAGTACCAGAAGTAGGATTAGTTAACAGCTCTTTTTTATCTACTTGAAAAAAAGTACTTAGCTTGTTAACAATTCTTTCTTTATTGAGATTTTTTGTCGATACTACCGAATAAATTCCATTTAAAGATTTACTTGAATCCAAATAATAATTCTCTAATGATTGTAAAAAAATCTTATTCTTTTTAACAAAAGTAAGAAGCCTTCCTACTTGATGTTTACTCTTCATATCAAAGCTAGCATAGGTATTTTTATTATTTTTAAATAAATCTTTATTTTGAAGAGAGAATCGTTGAAAAGGAAAACTTTCCTTATCAAACATCACTGATTTAACTATGGTTTCATCCTTATCATTGAGATAATCCGTTTTAAAAATTGAAACTTTTTCTTCTTTTGATAACTTTGCTAAAAAAGTTAATTCTTCGGAAATTGTTCGCTGTGATGATTGCTTGATATAAAAACGAAACGAAGAATTAGGAATCATTTCAATTGATCTAAGCCTTATTTCATCCTTAATTTGATAAACATTAATAATTAATAAAGCAGAATAAAAAACAAAAAATAACAGGCATAATGATACTATTTTTCTCATTTTATTTCTTCCCTTATTTTTATTTAGATAAACAATAAACCTCCTCCAATTTTAAAAAGAAGGCTTATTGTAGAGTTTATTTTTTATTTAAAAAATTAACATCGAACATTTTCTATTACCAGGCATTCCAAAAAAACTCCATCCTAGTAGGAGGGAAATGAAAAAGTTTTGCTTGAGCCCAAACTCCAGGAGCACTTTCGGCACGCTGCAGAACGTCACCACGTTTAACAGACGCACTATGTTGTTTTGATCCATGAAAATAATCAGAAAAACCTAAATTACCACTCCAACCTATGCCATAATTCCATTCTCCACCACCAACAGATACAGCCAACACATACGTAGAAAAAGCAAAGCTACATAAAATTGCAGCAATTCCAAAAATAATCTTAAATTTTTTCATCAAAAACACTCCTCGTAAAAAATTCTTTGACAGGTCCCCAAAACAGACTCTTAGTACCACAAATAGCCAACCAAAACCCTTTTTCATCAAGGTGCGTTTGCCCGGTTAAAAAATCGTTCTTTATTGATATTGATTATTTTGCTCGTTGCTCGTTGCTCGTTGCTCGTTGCTCGTTGCTCGTTAGCATCATGCACGCCTCCTTCTCGTTTGTCAAATTATTTGATCCACCAGCATGCAAATAATATCATAGCTAAAAATAAGTTTCAAATATTATTCTAAAATAAAATAGGGTACAATGTCGTTCCTTAGTAAAAATGTCCTACTTTTTGTTCAATGAGACTGTCCCAACCATCGTAGAATTTGAAAAAAAAGAACAGCAACGAAGGTGGTGAATTTCCACTTAAGACGCTAGCGGAGCGTTTGTTTTCAGCGCGAAGACTCCCTCAATCAAGCAGTACTTGCTCGTAAGTCATGACCGAAAATATAAACAGACTCTTGATACAAATACAGATTCAAATCCTACCTCTTGTATAAGTAAAAGCGAAATTTCTAAACGCTTGGGACGCTCTCATGCAAACAACGATGGATGAATTCTTTAGTAGGCGCCTAGAGGGAAGTTATTAAGCTTAATGATTGATGGAATGCACTTGGGAAAGATGACAATTGTTACAGCGATGGGAATTCGTGCGGAAGGGACCAAACAGATCCTTGGACTTACCTGTGGAGGCTGCAAAAACACCGAAATGGTTAAATCCCTGCCAGGGCCATCGCATACGACTTTCTATCATCTAATATTTTTTCCATTTAAGCGATTTTCATCACTTTCATCAAATATTTATGCGATAAAATCGCCTTCTTTCTCTTAAGATTTAAGCTAATCCTCTGCGACTTCTCTTCCCTCAACATATTTAGCACCAGATGCCGCACAACACTCATATTCTTCGCACTATTTTTCTTCCTCATACGACAATGATCCTCATCAAAAATTAC
>JAIRLR010000013.1 GCA_031259195.1 Streptococcaceae bacterium
TGATGGAGTAGAAAAGATCAAAACCTTGATGGAAAAATTCCGTCATAAAGCGCCTAAAACTTTTGCCGGACTAGCTGTATCAGTAACAGAAGATTTTAAAATGCAAACAGCCACGACAAGCAAAGAAGAAGTAACGAAGATTGCAATGTCGCCTTCCAATGTACTGAAGTACCTTTTAGAAGACGGTTCATGGTTTGCGGTAAGACCGTCAGGAACGGAGCCGAAAATTAAATTTTATTTAGCAAATTCAGCAAATAATGAAAAAGAAGCACAGTTAAGAATAGATAGATTAAAAAAAGAGATACGAGATTCATCAAGATAAAATGAATATTTAAAGATAATTACGCTAAAATCTACTTGGAATTTCTTTCAATTTTAAATGATATTGGAATATGGTATTCTTTAGATGAGAAGGGGATGGAGAACATGATAAAGCGATTCAAATGGGCAAGGAATAAAAATTGCAGGCATTATAAAGAAACGCACCGAGTAGGTACGTCCTGCCTAAACTCTGTCAAGCTAACGCTTGCCAATCGTTAAGGCAGTTCGCAATTTTCATGAATCTAGTTTCGCAAGAGGTCTAATATAGATTTCCTAATAGAGAGATTGTGCAATTTTGTTTAATTTTTAGCACTTTTTTGTCAAAAATCCTCGAAATAGCACCACTATTTCTGCGTTTTTTTCCGCAAATTGCTTAAAAATTAACCAAAAATTTCATCAATAGCGAGATTGTTAGCAGGTTCTAAGAAAAATCCCCCAAAAAAGCCTAGTACTGTCCCTACAATTATGGTATATTTATTATTGTTTGATTAGTAGTGAATGTCGTAGAAATCCATATAATTTATTAGAAACAGGGGGAGTAATTAAAAGTGAAAAAGAAATTAAGATACAAATTATTAATTGGTTTAGCAACAACTGTGCTACTTTCATCAGTAGTGGCTCCAGCTCTTCAACCTTTGAAGGTTCAGGCGGAAACAATCGTAGATTCACCAAGCAACCACCAGCTAGAAAGCTTACTAAAGGCTATCGTCAGAAAACTCGAAAACTTTGCGCCAAGAGCTTCGAACATCACGATTAATCCTGAGCGTGGATATCCAGTCGAAAATCCAGAACGTGACACACATGCACTTGTAACTCCAAAAGATATTGAACTAGTTACTAATGTTGCGATACAACAATTGCGTGGTCAATCCATCATTAGAGAAATCACTGCACCTCCTCAAGGAGTTGTGTTTAGTGGGGATTGGCACGGGAATTTACAAGATTTAGTGAAATTTATCCAAGATGTAATGGCAAGTGGAAAATTGCTCGTTTTCACTGGAGATTGCATCGATCGTGGACTTTACTCAGTAGAAGTAGCAACATTGCTTTTGGCAATGCAAGCTCTTTTCCCAGATCGCATTGTTTATATCCGAGGAGATCATGAAGATGCTGGTGTAAACGGAAATTATGGTTTGTATGCTGAGTGTGAAGCAAAGTATCTTAGATTAGAACCTTCTGATCAGGTTCCTGCAGATCTTGTTTCTGCAGACCATGTTCCTGATGAGAGTTTAAAACAAGCTAATGAACAAGTATTTACACGTTTAAACCATGCTTTTGATCATTTGCCAATGGCTGCAGTTATTTCTAGTGTAGATGGAAGGAGAAAATCATTTGCTGTTCATGGTGGAGTAAGCCGAGAAATGGATTTAAATGTTTTAAGACAGATTCCTGTACCGGTTACCGATACTTCCACATTTTATGATAATCCTCCAGAAACAGAAGACGGGGAAATATACCGTAGATGGGAAAACGAATCTAATCAACGACGCAAACAATGGCAGCAATTACACCAGTTGTTGTGGAATGATATGGATCCAAATGCAGGGCACAGAGGTGATAGTGATGCACATGTTTGCTCTAAAGAAGAAGCTGATGCTTTTTGTGATAAAAATGAAATAACTGATATTTTTTCTGGACATCTTCATATAGATGAAGCAAGTGGATTTAGAGCATATGGGGATGCCCACAAATATTATGTAACCACATCTTCCAAGTATAATGAAGTTGGTAAATTTTTAACAAGTGGAAATACTAACTACTCAAAAATTAATCCAGTAGATAACAATTTTGATGGAATATTAGCTACTAGAAATCGGTATGGAGGCAAAGTATCACTACTAAAAGCAGCAGTAACATTTGCGGATGGAAACCTAGAAAATGTTCAGGGTGTTGATCTTGAAAACGTGGTGGCTGCCTTCATCGCAAGCGAACAACCTCCTGCAGATCTTGTTCCTGCTAAGAGTGAAGCAAAGTATTTTAGATTAACACCTTCTGATCAGGTTCCTGCTGTTATACCTGCTCTAGTGAAGTCGGTAGATGCCCCTAACGCATGTGATCGTGCAGAATCGCAAATAATTGCAATTCCTATGCGAATTGCTGGATCAACCGGATCTGAACACTTCATAGTTGAAGTTGATAAAAATCAAACATTTGAAGAATTCAAAGCAGAATGTATGGAAGCATTAAAAATTCCACCAGATGATCCCGTTCAATTATTCGAAATTTATTATTCAAAAAGTCCTGGTCATTATATGCAAAGAAAAGTTGAAGACATGCGAAAAACAATTGGAGAGCGTTTTGTTCCTCTCTTAAAAACAGATCCTTATTGTTGGATCACTGTTGTGACAAACAGTGGAAAAGCAATTCGTCAAGCAAGACCACAATAATAAAAATATTTAATCATTAGACCTCCTTAAGAACCTCAAGTGGTGGTAATGATATTTAACAAAAGAGAAATATTTCTGGTTTTTTACGACTTTACTACTTCTTTCAAACACAAAAACGGCTAAAGTCCTTATCATACCAGGGCGACAGCATTTACTTTCCGCTTGTTTCGCGTACCTTATACTTGGTACTTACTTTTCTCTATACACAACGAAACTTTGTTCCAAAAGTAAAAACCTCAATTACCGTGCTAC
>JAIRLR010000017.1 GCA_031259195.1 Streptococcaceae bacterium
CGTGAGCACGCTCTACTTTGGGCTTTTAAAAAATCTCCTATCTTAACTGAGGTATATGTCACTCCTGGTCGCCAAGCTATGAAAGATCTTGGGACTCTTGTGGATATAAATATTCAAAATTCAGTCGATGTTACACAATTTTGCAAGAAAGAAAATATAGAGTTGGTTGTTATTGGTCCAGAACAACCAATAATTGATGGGCTTGCTGATGATTTAGTTGCAGAGGGAATAAGTGTTTTTGCTCCAAGTCAAGCAACTGCAAAACTTGAGGGATCAAAGTCTTTCACCAAAGGACTATGCAAGCGATATGGCATACCAACTGCCAAGTACGAGTGTTTTGTTGATGAAGGATTAGCTAAAGATTTTGTACGTAGCAATAAAATAAAGTTTCCACTTGTAGTGAAAGCAAATGGAATTGCGGCAGGGAAAGGCGTGATGATATGTTGCGCAGAAAACGAAGCTTTTTCAGCAATAGATTCAATGCTGGTGGAGAAAGAATTTGGTGAATCAGGTGAAGAAATAATCATAGAAGAATTTTTAATTGGAGAAGAAGTAAGCTTTTTTGCTCTTGTTGATGGGTTGAAAGTAGTAACTCTTGGGTGCGCAAAAGATTATAAGAGAGTGAATGAAAATAATGAAGGCCAAAATACTGGGGGTATGGGATCGTACTCATCACCTTCAATTATAAGTAAGGACATGGAGCAAAAAATCATCCAAAAAATAATATACCCTACAGCTCAAGCATTGGTTAACATGGGTACGCCTTATAAGGGAGTACTCTTTGCTGGTTTAATGATTTGCAGAGATGGCCCAAAACTTCTCGAGTATAACGTTAGATTTGGTGATCCAGAAACGCAATCTATATTACCTAGATTTGATTCAAATTGCGATTTGTTAAAATTGATGTTGTCAGTTGCAGAAGGAAAGTTAAATGTCAAAATGGTGGAACTTAACAACAAATCTACAGTTTGTGTAGTTGTTGCAAGTAAAGGCTATCCGGGTGATTATCAAAAGGGAGAAGTAATTAAGGGATTAGATAAAATTGAAAGCATTCCTGGTATATTGGTATTTCACGCTGGTACTGAATTAGATGAGAGTGGTAACTTAGTTTCCAATGGCGGAAGAGTGCTAAATATAGTAGCAGAAGGGAGCACTATAGAGGAAGCCAAAAGTAAGGTGTACTCAGCATTAAATTTTTTAGAATGGCCAGGGGGCTTCTTCAGATACGATATTGGTAGTTAATGTTAGCTGTCGGTTAGCAGGTAGCCAGCATCAGCGAGTATATTTTTGACTTCAGAGAGGTTTGCTTTAGCATTTTTCACCATTTTCACAGCACTAGTTGCTTCTGCCGTTGTTATATGAATTGCATGTCTTGTGTATCAACTGCGATATGACCCTGAAATTTTTTTTCCTGCATTATAGCCCTTTCTTTCAGCAGTATCTGCGTTTTTAACGCTTTGAGCATCAATTATACAGAAACTTGTTTTCTCTTTCCGACCATTGTTAATACGGACCTTTCTGACTAATTTTTTTTAAAACACGTTCCAAAATACTTTCTTTATCTACGCTTGGTTTTTCGCTCCATTTTTTAAAGTAGTCGTAACAACTTCTCCATTTTGGAAACTCTTGTGGCAACATTCTCCACTGGCAGCAGCTTTTTAGGACGTATAGCACTCCACAAAATACATCATAAGTCTTCTTGGCTTTGTTTTTTTCTACAGGATTCTAGATCTGGTAAAATTATCTCAAATTTTTCACGACTTATGTCACTTGGGTATACACTTCTCATATATCTAATTTATATACATTATCTCCTTCTTTATTCCTTCTTTGAGATCATGTACAGGTTCTTAGGGTTGAAAAACTTAGAAAGAGCCATAAAAAAATTTTTAAATATATCTTTATATTATATATTCTTATTGGTAATAATTTGTCATCTTTTTTGTTAACTTTACTGATGTTGCCAGAAGGAACGTTGTTGCCAAATTTTGTAAAATTTATTATCCTAAGGTTTCAAGTCCTCACAGGTTTATTGGAACTATATGTACAATATGTTTATCAGTGAAAATCCGGAGAAAATGATGGGGGAAAAGTTAATACATTACTTTAGCCAGGGTAAATGCGAAGGCAATGCAGAAATGAAAAATCTGCTGGGAGGGAAGGGGGCAAATTTAGCAGAAATGTGCAATGTTGGCATTCCGGTTCCACCTGGTTTCACAATTTCCACCTCTGTTTGTCAGGATAATGAATTGTCTAACGACCTACGTAACGAGATCAAAAACTACATGGCGATGCTCGAAAATGACATCGGTTGTAAATTTGGGGATTTAAATAACCCCTTATTAGTTTCAATACGCTCTGGTAGTGTTAGTTCAATGCCGGGCATGCTTGATACTATTTTAAATGTTGGTTTAAATGATGAAACAGTTATTGGGCTTGCAAAAAAAAGTGGAGAACGTTTTGCCTATGATAGCTACTGCCGTTTCATCATGATGTACTCCAATGTTGTACTACAGCTTGACCATCACCTATTTCAAGATGTTGTTGATAATAAGCAGCAAAAGAGTGGAGCAAAAAGCTTAGCTGATCTTGATGTTGATGTTTTAAAGAGAATTGTTAACAATTTCAAAAGGATAGTACATGAAAAAACAGGGAAACATTTTCCGCAGAACGTTGAAGAGCAATTATTAAACTCAGTTAATGCAGTATTTACCTCTTGGAAAAATGATAGGGCTGTTTCCTATAGAAGAATACATAATATTCCTGAAAACCTTGGAACAGCGGTCAACGTGCAAGCAATGGTTTTTGGTAATCTGAACAATAATTCTGCAACTGGTGTGATATTTACACGAAATCCTTCAACTGGAGAAAAAAAGCTTTTTGGTGAGTTTTTGGTTAATGCTCAGGGTGAGGATGTGGTTTCTGGTGTTTATACTCCTATGCCAATTGACGGAGAGCAAGAAAACACCATGGAGAAGTTGCTGCCAAGTGTCTACCTGGAATTATGCGCGGTATGTGAAAAACTTGAAAGGCATTATAAAGACATGCAGGATATCGAATTTACTGTACAGGACGGTAAATTATGGATTTTGCAGACTAGGTCTGGCAAGCGCACGGCTGAAGCTGCTATTCGCATAATAGTTGATATGGTAAACGAAGGAACGATTACAAAAGAAGAAGGAATATTGAGAATTGATCCAAAAACTTTTGACAATTTATTGCATCCAGTTCTTGACGTTAAGAGTGACCAGAAAGTAATAGGGAAGGGACTGCCGGCTTCTCCAGGGGTTGCTTCTGGATATGTAGTGTTTAGTGCAAGTGATGCTGAAAAAGCTGCAGAGCAGGGTAAAAAAGTGATTTTAGTAAGGTCAGAAACGAGTCCTGAAGATATTAATGGAGTGAATGCTGCAAGTGGCATAGTAACAGCACGGGGAGGGATGACCTCGCATGCTGCTGTTGTAACCCGTGGAATGGGTAAGCCATGCATTTGCAGTGTAAGTGGACTTTATATCGATAAAGATGGAACTTTCTTTTCTGTGGGGGATACAAAAGTAAATAAAGGTGGACCAATTACCATCAACGGAGGAACAGGGGAGGTTATGCTTGGCATTCTTCCTACAATTTCACCTGAATTGTCGCAAGAATTCAAAACGATAATCAACTGGATAGATGAAATCAAAATGGTCAAAGTGAGAGCGAACGCTGATACTCCAAAAGATGCAAAAATTGCAAAAGAATTCGGTGCAGAAGGTATAGGCTTATGTCGCACAGAACATATGTTTTTTGCTAGCGATAGAATCGAATTCATTCAAAAGTTGATAATAGCTGACGATGAAAATGAAAGGGCAAATGCGCTCATTAAACTGGAAGAAATGCAAAAGTCTGATTTCAAAGAAATATTTTCTATTATGGAGGACAGGGAAGTCACTATACGGTTGCTTGATCCACCCTTACATGAATTTTT
>JAIRLR010000091.1 GCA_031259195.1 Streptococcaceae bacterium
TTCTCTTAATCCATCATTACCTAAAAGCTTATGCTTAGTCTCAAATTGTGAAAAAATAGCTCAAAAGACCTGACAAGTTTACCAAATCGTTTCAAGCTTTGCTGGATTTACAAAAGGAAAATAAAAATGAAAAAAAAAATTGGTCTATTGGGAGCAACGGGTTCAATCGGAACAAGCGCTTTAGATGTTTTACGTAATAATCCGGAAAGTTTTGAATTGGTAGCTTTTTCTTTTTATTCAAATATCGAACTGGCAAAAAAGATCATTGAAGAGTTTCAGCCTGTAGTTGTTGGTGTTCGCACTAAGGCGATGGTGCAGGAGCTTTCTTTACTATATCCGCAAATTAAGTTCCAAGCAGGAATGGAAGGGTTGGTGGCCGTTGCAACAGCAAAAGCGGCGGATATTGTTTTAACAGCGCTAACAGGGTCTGTTGGTTTATTACCAACGATGGCCGCCATTGAAAGCGGAAAAGATATTGCTTTAGCGAATAAAGAAACTTTGGTGATGGCTGGTCAGTGGGTTATGCAAGCGGCAAAAGAAAAAGGCGTTAAAATTCTGCCGGTGGACAGTGAGCATTCAGCGATTTTTCAGGTGTTGCAAAGCCAAGATAATAAAAATGTGAAAGAGTTGATTATCACCGCTTCTGGTGGGAGTTTCCGTGATTTAACGCGGGAAAAATTAAAGCAGGTCACTTTAGAAGATGCATTAAAACATCCCAATTGGTCCATGGGCAAAAAGATTACCATTGACTCTTCGACGATGGTGAATAAAGGGCTAGAAGTGATTGAGGCGCATTGGCTATTTGATGCATCTTATGATAAAATTAAAGTTGTTTTACACCGTGAAAGTACTGTTCATTCAATGATTAAGTTGGTTGATGGAGCGTACTTTGCCCAACTTGGTCCAAGGGATATGCGTGAGCCCATTCAGTACGCATTGACTTTTCCAAAGCGTACGCTTTTAAAAAATGAAAAAGACTTTGATATAGCTGATGTTTCTACGCTTCATTTTGATAAGTTAGATGAGGAACGCTTTCCAATGTTGACTTTAGCATTTGTTGTTGGCGGCAAAGGTGGAAGTTTTCCAACGGTGTTTAATGCTGCTAATGAAGTGGCGGTAAATGCCTTTATTGATGGGAAAATAAAATATTTAGAAATTGAAGAGTTGATTAAAAGAGCTGTTAGTAAACACCAAGAAGAGATTAACTTAACACTTGAGATGGTGATTGAAATCGATAAAAAAACGCGGCAGAAAGTTTATAAGTGGATTGAAGAACTAAAAAGTATTTAGAACCTGTTAACGATCTCCGTAATTGTGACTTTTCTGGTAATTTTTTGCCTTTCTTCGTCAAAAAACCTGTCGGGTTCTTTACGATTTGTTCAAGCTTTGCTTGATTACAAATCGTTAGAACGAAAGCCTCGATTTAGCACCGCTAAACCTACGTTTTTTTTCCTAGAAATGCACAAAAATTTCTCAAAAAAACCTGGCAGGTTTACAAGTTGTTTCAAGCTTTGCTTGATTACAACTTGTATAACGGGATCCATCAATAGAGAGATCGTTAACAGGCTCTTAGTTATGAGGGAAAAATTATGAAAGCTATTATTACTTTTATTATTGTCTTTGCCATTCTTGTGATTGTACATGAGGCAGGTCATCTTTTTTTTGCAAAACGTGCAGGGATTTTGGTGCGTGAGTTTGCTATTGGCATGGGACCGAAACTTTTTTATCATCGCGACAAATCAGGGACAGCATATACTATTCGTCTATTGCCTATAGGAGGGCATGTGCGCATGGCTGGTTGGGCCGATAAAATGGCGGAGATTAATCCAGGGATGCAGCTCACTCTTTTACTGGATGAAAACAAAGTGGTTAAGAAGATTAATCTCAGCCATAAAGTGGTAATGGAAAGTGGCTTGCCTTTTGAAGTTGAAAAGATTGATTTGGAAGATAAGTTATTTATTCAAGGATTTATTAATGGCGATGAAGCAAAATCAGTTACCTACAATGTTGATCATGATGCTTTGCTTGTCGAGGAAGACGGGACAGAGATCCGTATTGCTCCTAAAGATGTGCAAATGCAATCAGCAAGTGTGCCAGACCGAATTCTAACGAACTTTGCTGGGCCGATGAATAATTTTATTTTAGGTATTTTCTTGTTTATCTTGCTTGCCTTTATGCAAGGCGGCTCTCCTGTTGCTAATACAAATCAGATCGGTTCTGTGCAAAAAAATAGTTTGGCTCAAAAAGTTGGTTTAAAAGCCAAAGACTATATTGAATCAGTTAATGATATTAAGATTGCTAATTGGAATGATCTTTCAGCGACTTTTCGTAAACATCTGGATAAAACAGTGACGTTAAAAGTTAAACGTGGAGGCAAGATTCTTTCTTTAAAACTGCCGCTTAAAACTAGAACTTATAAAAATGAAAAGTTTGGGATGATCATTGGGATCGGACAACCAATGGATCATTCTTTAGTTAATGGGATTATCTTGGGAGGCTTTAAAAAAGCGTGGTTGACTTCAGTTGGTATTTTAAAAGCGTTAGCAAGCTTATTAACTGGCTTTAGTTTAGATAGATTAGCCGGCCCTGTAGGGATTTTTCAAATGAGTCAAAGGGCGTCTCAAGCAGGTTTAATGACGATAATTTCTTTGATGGCGATGCTGTCGATGAATCTTGGCTTTGCTAATTTGTTCCCTATTCCAGCCCTAGATGGGGGAAAGATTATTTTAAATGTAATCGAAGGTATTCGTGGGAAGCCAATCAGTCATGAAAAAGAGGGCATGATCACACTTGCAGGGGTCGTCTTTATGTTGTTATTAATGATTGCCGTTACTTGGAATGATATCGCAAGCTTTTTTAGGAAATGATTGTATAGAGTTGTTATATAAATTCACTTCGCTAGAGATCGTTAACAGGTTCTTAGGGACAGATCTAATTTGATAGGAGATTATAGATATGATCATTAAACAGTCAAAGACCTTTATGCCAACACTGCGTGAAGTACCAAAAGAAGCGCAAACACTAAGCCATCAATTATTATTGAGGGCAGGTTATATTCGTCAAGTTTCTGCTGGAGTGTATTCTTATTTGCCACTTGCTTATCGTGTTTTAAAGAGAATTAAAACGGTTATTCGTGAAGAGTTGGAAAAAATAGGAGCTGTTGAAATGATGATGCCGGCGTTACTTTCAGCAGACTTATGGAAAGAGTCTGGGCGTTTTGATACATATGGTCCTAATTTATATCATTTAAAGAATCGTACAGATGCGACCTTTATTTTAGGACCAACACATGAAGAGACCTTTACGGCATTGCTTAGAGATGAGGTTACTTCTTATAAGCGTTTGCCGCTTAATTTATACCAAATTCAGCCAAAGTATCGTGATGAACTTCGCCCGCGTAATGGATTGCTTAGATGTCGAGAGTTTTTAATGAAGGATGCATACTCTTTTCATGATAGTTATGATAGTTTAGATCAAACTTATGATGATTATGCAAAAGCATATCGCATAATTTTCACGCGTCTAGGTTTGAATTTTCGCAGTATTATTGGTGATGGTGGTGCCATGGGTGGTTCTGACTCACAGGAATTTATGGCGATTACTGAGCACTCAAAAAAGGGGCGTTTGACTGCTGGAGAAGATACGGTGGTGTATTCTACTAAGTCAGATTATGCGGCTAATTTGGAAATGGCAACAAGCCTTTATCAAGCAGAAAAGTCCAATGAAGAGTTAGGAAAAGTAACAGAAATTGCAACACCTAATATTAAAACAATTGAAGAAGTGTCAGCATTTTTGCAAATTCCTGCTGAAAAGATCATTAAGTCTGTCTTGTTTATTGCCGATGAAAAGCCTGTGCTTGTTTTAGTGCGTGGAAGTGATGAAGTAAATGATGTTAAGTTAAAGAACTTTTTGGATGCTGATTATTTGGAAGAAGCAACTGAAGCTGAAGCCGTAAAATTTTTAGGCGCAGACTTTGGTTTTCTTGGCCCTGTGGGCGTCAATGGAGCAGTGAAAGTTTTGGCAGACCTTTATGTCAAAAATATGGTTAATACTGTTGTTGGCGCTAATAAAAATGGCTTCCACTTAAAAAATATAAGTCCTAAGCGGGACTTTTCACCTGCAGCTTATGCTGATTTGCGCAATGTCAAAGAAGGTGAAATCTCTCCAGACGGTAAAGGTGTTTTGAAATTTACACGTGGCATTGAGATTGGTCATATTTTTAAATTAGGTACACGCTATTCAGAATCTATGAATGCTAAGGTCTTGGATAAAAATGGACGTGCAATTCCGATGATTATGGGCTGTTATGGAATTGGCGTTTCTCGCTTGTTATCAGCAGTTGTCGAGCAACATGGCGATGATGCAAAAATTCATTGGCCAAAGGATATTGCGCCATTTGATGTTCATATTTTGTCGTTAGATATGAAAGTTAAGGAAACTGCTAACTTGATAGAAACTTTATCATTATTAAGTAGTGCCGAAGGTTTTGATGTATTAGTTGATGATCGAAATGAACGAGCGGGGGTAAAATTTGCTGATGCGAATTTGATTGGCATTCCTATTCGCATTACGATTGGTAAAAAAGCAAAAGATAACATTGTTGAGTTTAAGATAAATAAAACAGATGAAGTTTTTGAGATGCCTGTTTCTGAAGTGAGATCTAAAGTTATCGATTTGTTAAAGAAAAACGAGGATTAAAAATTTCAAGAAAGCGAGGATATCATGAGCTATCAAGCGTTATATCGAACTTTTCGTTCACAGCGTTTTGATGAGATTGTTGGGCAAAGGGCTGTTTCAGTAACTTTAAAACAGGCCATTTTGCAAGAGAAGGTCAGTCATGCGTATTTATTTACGGGTCCTCGTGGAACGGGAAAAACAAGTACTGCTCGCATTTTTGCTAAAGCTTTAAATTGTCATCACTTGCAGAATGGTGAGCCATGCAATCAGTGCGAAATGTGCACAGCAATTACTGAAGGTCGCATAGAAGATGTTTTGGAGATCGATGCAGCTAGCAATAATGGCGTAGATGAAATTCGTAATCTTCGTGATACAGTGAGATATCCACCAGTATTGGCAGATTATAAAGTTTATATTATTGATGAAGTTCACATGCTTTCAACGAGCGCTTTTAACGCGCTTTTAAAGACGCTGGAAGAACCGCCTGCTAAGGTTATTTTTATTTTAGCGACAACGCAAGTGCATAAAGTATTGCCGACAATTGTTTCTAGAACACAACGTTTTGACTTTAAGCGAATTGGCATAGAGGATATTGTTCAGCACTTAGAAGATATTTTGGCAAAGCTTAATATTAAGTTTGAAAAAGAAGCGCTTTTCATTATTGCTCGCGTAGCTGAAGGTAGTATGCGAGATGCATTGTCAATTTTAGATCAAGCTGTCTCTTTTATCGAAGACACTTTAACAAGTGAAGCTGCCATGATGATAACTGGCAGTTTAACCAAAGATATGATGGATAAGTATATGTTGGCGGTTTATGAAAAAAATGTTGAAGTTGCTCTTAAGATTTTAAGCAAAATCTTTTCGCAGGGAAAAGAAGCCCGACGTTTTTTAGAAGATATGATTTTATACAATCGAGATTTACTGATGCACAAGCATGCTGCGCAGTTCGTTCTTGAGGCACGAGGAGTGCTAACAGACACGTTTAAAAAGTTGGCTACAGAACTTTCTTCTAAAGATATCTATGCCTATATCAAGCTTTTGAATGAAGCACAGCAAGAGATTCGTTTAAGCAATCTGACAAGCACATATTTAGAAATTGTAACTGTCAAATTAGCAACTTTTTCGCAAGATTCATCGTCTGTTCAACTTGAAAAAGATAATAAAGACTTCGACTCTTTACGTGAAGAGCTGAGTCAACTGCGAAGTATAGTTGAAAATTTACAAAAAGGTCAAACTGATTTTTCTAAGGAACGTTTAACAACTAGTTCAAGTACAGATAAAGCTGATTATAAAAATCCAACTGAGCAGATTCATCAAGTGTTGTTATCAGCTACCAAAGCGCATTTAACAGCTTTAAAAGAGGTATGGCCGGACTTTTTGGCCTCTTTGGATGCAAGATGCAAAGCCATGATGAAGGCCAGCAAGCCAGTAGCTGCTAGTGATACACAGATGGTTGTTGCCTATGATTATGATATTTTGGCGATGACAGCTAATCAGGATGAAGCGTTAAAACAAATTGTTGGTGAGAGTTTAGACAAAATGATTGGCTTTGCGCCAAATTTGATCATTGTTACAAGCAGTGAATGGCCAAAACTACGACGTACATTTATTGAAAAAAATCGGGAAAAATTGCAGTTAGATAAGACTGATGTGACGCAAAAAACAGCTTCCGAAGATCATAAAAATGCCGACATTGTTGAAAAAGCGATTGATTTATTTGGTAAAGATATGGTGAAAGTAATAAGAACCTGTTAGAGCCTGTTAACGATCTCTCTATCGATGAATTTTTTGAGAAATTTTTACGCGTTTCTAGGAAAAAAACGCAGGTTTAGCGGTGCTAAATCGAGGCTTTTTAACGAAGAAAAGCAAAAAATTACCAAAAAAGGCGCGATTACGGAGATCGTTAACAGGCTCTTAGCAGGTTCTTAAAGAAAGAAGGATTAGAGTTTGGCGCGTAAAACAAAAGCACAAAAGTTAAAAAGCAAAAAGATTCGTGCTGGACTTTTTGTTGTTTTATTTATCATGGGGATGTTAGTAGCGATTTTTCGTTTAGGCTTTCTTGGTGTTTGTTTGGCTAATATTTTGCGTTTTTTTGTAGGTAATACTTTTCAGCTTTTGGCTGTTTTATTGATTTTTTTTGCAGCTAAATATTTTCTGAAAGTTCGCCAAATGAAAACGCGTAAAACAAGCAAAAAACTAGCGCACTCTAAAAGTAAAATCCATTTTGTAGGGATCATTCCTTTTTATTTAGGTTTATTGCTTTTTTTGCATATTAGAATGTTTGAAAATGTAGCAAAAAAAAGGCCACATATTTTTGGAACAACAGTTGATTTGTGGTTCCAGGATTTTTTTCATCTTAAGATGAAAAATTATTTGGGTGGAGGTCTCTTTGGGAGTTTTTTATATACCTTTGCTCGTTTTTTAGTTTCACAGATAGGCAGTTATATTGTAGCTGTAATCTCTATGTTTGTGGGTGCGTTTTTATTATTGCCAATTGACTGGGAATTTTTAGTAAACATCTGGAAGAAAGTTTTAGTAATTTTTCGAAATTTATTTATTCGTGATCATTTGACAGAAGAAAAAAATAAAGTAAAAAAACAAAGACCTACCGTTAAAGATAAAAAAACATTTAAAGAGAAATTTACTAATCTTGTACGTCCTTTTACTCCTGGCGAGATTTTAGTAGAAGAGGAAAAGGATCATTTTACTCAGGAAGAAGCATCAGAACAAACAAATCTTCCTATTATCACTAACTTCAAAGATACGTCGACGCCAGACTATGATGTAGTTTCTGAAGATAAAGCAAATGAAGATCTTCCATTAGTTGAAGAGGAAGATGATGAGCCATTAGAAATTGATATTAAAGAAGAGCCTGAGAATTTTGATTATATCCTGCCTTCGATTTCTTTATTTTCCCGTATTCCAGAGGCTGATCAATCAGATGAGCATAAACAAGCAGTGGAAAATACAAGAAAATTAGAGAGAACCTTTGCTAGTTTTGGGATTGATATTCGTATAACAGGAGTTAGCATTGGCCCTTCAGTGACCAAATACGAAATGAAGCCGCCGATTGGCGTTAAGGTAAGCCGTATTATTAGCTTAACGGATGATATCGCACTGGCTTTAGCTGCCAAAGATGTGCGTATGGAAGCGCCTATCCCAGGAAAATCTTTGATTGGAATTGAAATTCCCAATACGCATATTAGTATGGTTTCATTTCGTGATGTGGCAGAACATACTTTTAAGCATTTCGATAAACTTTTGGAAGTGTCGTTAGGTCGAGATATTGCTGGGGAGATTCAAGTTATGGATCTTGAGCGCATGCCTCACGTTTTAATTGCCGGCTCAACTGGTTCAGGAAAATCCGTGGCGGTAAATGGGATTATCTCGAGTATTTTGATGAAAGCAAAGCCTAATGAAGTAAAACTAATGATGATCGATCCAAAGATGGTTGAGCTTTCGATTTACAACGGTATTCCGCATTTATTGACACCTGTGGTAACTAATCCTAGAAAGGCAGCCCAAGCTCTAAACAAAGTTGTTGAAGAGATGGAAAGGCGTTATGAATTATTTTCACAATTTAATGTACGAAAAATTTCTAGTTATAACGCTATGGTGCAGAAAAAGAATGTGGAAGATGGCGAAAATCACCCAACAATTCCGCTTATTGTCGTAATTGTAGATGAGCTAGCTGATTTAATGATGGTTGCTAGTAAAGATGTTGAAGAGGCAATTATCCGCTTAGGACAAAAGGCGCGAGCTGCAGGGATTCATATGATTTTAGCAACACAAAGGCCGTCAGTTGATGTAATATCTGGTTTGATCAAAGCTAATGTTCCTTCAAGAATTGCCTTTGCCGTCTCTAGCGGAACGGATTCGCGAACAATTTTAGATAGCAATGGTGCAGAAAAGCTGCTTGGTCGAGGAGATATGCTTTATAAACCAATTGACGGAAACAATCCGATTCGTGTGCAAGGCTCGTTTTTAAGTGATGAGGAAGTTGAACGTTTGGTTGACTTTGTTAAAAATCAGCAAGAAGCTAGCTATAATGAACGATTTGATCTAGGTGAAGTTACCCAAGATTCAACAAAGAGTAATGGCTCAGCTGGAAGTAATGATCATGATGAGCATTTTGAAGAAGCTAAACGTGTGGTAATTGAAACGCAAACAGCAAGTGCTTCATTTATTCAACGCCGCTTTAAAACAGGATATAACCGTGCGCTACGTATTGTTGAAGAGCTTGAAAAAGCTGGTGTAATTGGTCCGTCAGTAGGTACAAAACCACGTGAAGTTTTGATAAAACCAGACCTTGAAGAAATAGAAGATGACTTAGAATCGATTTAATAATTAGACCTCTTGCGAAACTAAATTCATGAAAATTGCGAACTGCCTTAACGATTGGCAAGCGTTAGCTTGACAGAGTTTAGGCAGTTCGCAATTGGAGACAAGTTAACAGGCTTTAATACATCCTTTAGTTTCATCTTGTTTTTTAGTAACATGAAAAATATAGATTTAGTGAACATGTTAAAAGGAGCTAGATATGACAAACGCTTATGCAAAAGCAGGGGTAGATGTTAAGGTTGGCTATGAAGTAGTAAGCCGGATAAAAAAACATGTTGAGAAAACGACACGACTAGGTGTAATGGGAACACTTGGTGGCTTTGGCGGCTGTTTTGACTTGTCTTTGTTAAACATTAAAGAGCCAGTGTTAATCTCAGGAGCAGATGGTGTTGGCACAAAGCTTTTGGTTGCAATTAAAGAAGATAAGCACGATACAATTGGTGTGGATTGTGTGGCGATGTGTATTAATGATATCGTGGCGCAAGGTGCTGAGCCGCTTTATTTTTTGGATTACATCGCAACAGGAAAGAATCTTCCCAGCCGCTTAGAGCAAGTAGTCGCTGGCGTTGCTGAAGGATGTTCCCAAGCAGGCGCGGCGCTCATTGGTGGTGAAACTGCTGAAATGCCTGGAATGTATAAAGAAAATGATTATGACTTGGCTGGTTTTGCAGTTGGCGTAGCAGAAAAATCACAATTGATTACAGGCAAGAATATCAAGGCAGGGGATATTTTGTTAGGGCTTGCTTCTTCAGGTGTTCACTCAAACGGTTACTCCTTGGTACGAAAAGTTTTCTTTGAGCAAAATAAATTCGACGGCTCAACTTTACTACCCGAGTTAAATGGAAAAACGCTAGCCAACGAACTGCTAACGCCAACGCGCATCTATGTGAAAACTTTACTGCCATTGATTAAGAAAAACTTAGTTAAAGGAATTGCACACATAACAGGTGGTGGCTTTATTGAAAATATCCCGCGAATGTTTAGTAAAGGCTTAGCTGCAGAAATTACTGAAGGCACATGGCCAATATTGCCCATTTTTAAAGTGTTAGAAAAATACGGAGAAATCCCTCATAGTGAAATGTTTGAAATCTTTAACATGGGCGTGGGGATGGTATTAGCAGTAGATGTAGAACAAAAAGCTGCTGTTGAAGCAGAGCTTCAAAGTCAAGAAGAAATGGTTTATGAGATTGGCAAAATTATTGATCAAAAAGAAGGAAAGCGCATTTTATTTAAGCCAAGTTAAAAGATGATGAATATTTTTTGCTCTAGCTATAGCAATTTGCGAAAAGTTAGTTAGAGTAAGTAGTTTGTCCCCAAGCTGGAGTGATATCTACACCGCCAAAAATCATTAAACAGCCCTGGCGTCCAAGCTCCTGTTGTTTTAATACGAGCTAATTTAAGAACCTGTTAACAGGTTCTTAGTGATTTTTGATAATCTTTTTCATAATCATAAAGCGGTGTTGGGTAGTCTCCATTAAAATATGCCAGACACAACCCAGAATAAGGCGCATTATTTTGCAAACCAATCGCTTCAATCAATCCTTGCTCACTTAGAAAATGCAAACTATCCGCACCAATAATTTGGCGAATTTCTGCCAACGAATGATTGGCGGCAATCAACTCTTTGCGTGTTTGAATATCAATGCCGTAAAAACACGGATACTTCAAAGGCGGCGATGAGATCGCCACATGAACTTCACTAGCACCAGCTGCTTTTAATAATTTCACAATCCTGCGACTGGTTGTTCCGCGGACAATTGAATCATCGACCATCACCACTCGCCTGCCCTTTACAACCCCGCGCACCGCTGAGAGTTTCATGCGCACGCCTTGCTCACGCAAGTGTTGTGTAGGTTGAATAAAGGTTCGCTGAATATACTGATTTTTTACCAAACCAAGCTCATACGGCAAGCCGCTTTCTTCGGCGTAACCACTAGCTGCTGATAAAGAAGAGTTGGGCACGCCAACAACGATGTCTGCCTCAATCGGATATTCTTTAGCCAGTTTTCGTCCCATTCTTTTACGCGCAGTATGCACATTAATCCCTGCAATATTGGAGTCAGGTCTGGCAAAATAAATATACTCCATCGAGCAGATTGCCAGCTGTGTTTGCTTCGTATAAGTTTCAATGCGCATACCCTCATCATTGACAATCACGATCTCACCAGGGTTTACATCGCGTACAAACTGCGCACCTACCGCATCTAATGCACAAGTTTCTGAGGCAAAAACGTACGCGCCATTTTGCATCTTCCCCATCGCTAGCGGACGGAACCCATTAGGATCAAGGGCTGCGATCATCTCGGTTTTATTTAGCAGTAAATAAGCAAAACCGCCTTTAATTTGCTGCAAGGATTTTTTCACTTTTTCTAAAAAGGTTGTCTGCTTTGAGTGACGAATCAAATGCATCAATACTTCTGTATCGGAGTTAGACTGAAAAATCGCGCCAGCCTCCTCTAATTTTCGTCGCATGGAGCACGCATTGGTCAGATTGCCATTATGCGCCATCCCTAAATTGCCATCATAAAAGCGAAATAAAAACGGTTGGACATTGTTCACACCATCGCCACCAGCGGTTGCATAACGAACATGACCAACTGCTGCCTGCCCTGAGAGCTGCGCCAAGCTTTGATCGTCTTGAAAAACGGTTGATAATAAACCTAAGCCACGGTGACTGTGCAACGCTCCCGCATCATTTGCGACAATGCCAGCACCTTCTTGTCCGCGATGTTGCAAGCTATGAAGTCCAAAATAAGTGATCCGACTTGCCTCGGGATGTCCCCAAACACCGAAAAGACCGCATTCTTCATTTAAACTCTTCATTTCGACAGACAATTAATTGCCCCTTCCCATAATTTTTTCGCCTTGCTAAGCTCTACTTCAATTTTCCCATCATTTGCTTGAATTAGCAACAGGTCATCTGAGATAACTTGCCCAAAAAAAATAAGATTATCATCAAAATGCTGCAATATGGCCTTTTTATGTTCAGGTTTTACGGAAATTAAAAAACGCGATTGCGTCTCAGAGAAAAGCCAAGCTTTCGGAAAATTAACTTTGACCTTTACGCCCAACTCATGCCCAAAAGCTGACTCTGCTAACGATACTGCCAATCCTCCTTCAGATAAATCATGGCATGATGCTAAGAGCCCTTTTTGAATTGCCGTCAACACCTTTTCTTGCATGGCTTTTTCATAAGCCAAGTCAAAGTCAAATAACTTTCCTTCAATGTGCCCAAGCAACATTTTTTGCAACTCTGAACCATTGAAATCATCTCTTGTTTGACCAACTAAGAAAATTTCGTCACCCACCTTTTTAAACTCCGAAGTCATAATCTGTTTAACATCCTCGATCAGTCCTACCATACCAATCACAGGTGTTGGGTAAATTGATTTACCAGAAGTTTCATTGTAAAGTGAAATATTTCCCGAAATCACCGGCGTATCAAACGTCTCGCAAGCTTTAGCAATTCCATCCGCAGACATCCACAACTCCCAAAACTGTTTGGGTTTCTCGGGCGAACCAAAGTTCAAACAATCCGTAATCGCTAACGGCTTCCCACCGCTCGCTACGATATTGCGCGCCGCCTCTGCCACCGCGATCTGAGCGCCCACTTCTGGATTCAAATACAAATAGCGCGCGTTGCAATCCGTCGTCATCGCCAATGCTTTTTTCGTTCCTCGCACCCGAAGCACTGCCGTGTCACTTCCAGGCAATACTACTGTATTGGTTAACACTTGAGCATCATACATTTCATAAATCGACCGCTTACTGGCAATAGTTGGCTGTTGTAAAAGTTGCAAAAATGTCTCGTTGACATTTTCAATTTCAGGCTCAAAAGCTGGCAAGGCGGCAAATTCTTTTATTCGCGCCGGCTCAACATATTTTTGATAATAAACAGGGGCATTTTTAACTAGCGCATCTACTGGTAAGTCGGCGACCACCTCCCCTCGATGAAATAAAGTATATGTAAAGTCATCCGTCACTTCACCGATCACTGCCGCATCTAGATCGTATTTTGCAAACAACTCGACCACTTCTGCTTCACATCCTGCTTTTACACAAATCAGCATCCGCTCTTGTGACTCCGAAAGCATCATCTCATAAGGAGTCATTCCGCTCTCACGCTGGGGCACATTATCCAAATACAACTTCAAACCAGATCCCGCTTTTGAGGCCATTTCTGCAGATGAAGACACTAGACCTGCCGCACCCATATCTTGAATGCCAATCAACAAATCCGAATGCTCCAAAATCAATTCCAGACAAGCTTCCAGCAACAATTTCTCCATAAAAGGATCGCCGACCTGCACCGCGGAACGCTGGGTTTCATTGCCATTGCCAA
>JAIRLR010000144.1 GCA_031259195.1 Streptococcaceae bacterium
GATGAAATTGAAAAGGCACATCCAGATATTATGCATGCTTTCTTGCAAATTTTGGATGACGGACGCTTAACTGATGCTCAGGGAAGAACGGTAAGTTTTAAAGATGCCATTATTATTATGACCAGCAATATCGGCTCTAATACAACGGAATCAAGTGTTGGCTTTGGCGCAACTCTTAGCGGAACAACAAAGTCAGTTCTAAATCAACTACATAACTACTTTACTCCAGAGTTCCTTAACCGTTTTGATGGAATTATTGAGTTTAAATCGCTAAGCAAAAAAATTTTGCTTTCAATCGTCTCCTTAATGCTCAATGAAGTGAATGAGCAACTAGCTGCACAAAAGCTTAAAATTGATGTTCCAAAAGACATTCAGGAAAAAATTGTTGAATTAGGACATAACCCTGATATGGGTGCGCGTCCTTTACGTCGCATTATTCAAGAAAAAATCGAGGATAAGATCGCTGACTTTTATTTAGAACATCCAGAAGAAAAAGAGTTAACGACAACTATGGTCAATGATGAAATCATCGTTCAATCTAAAAATAAAAGCCTAGCAAGTACTCCGACAGCCGCTGTTAAAAATAAGTCGGAAAAGAAAAAACTCTCAAAAAATGAAAAATAATTCATACCTTGCTTTTTTTCTTTTTATATCGCTTATTTGTTAATAACAAACAAAATTGATAGAATAAATGTACGAATTTAAAAAGAAAACGTTTTAAGAACCTGTTAACGATCTTTAGCGAAGTGAATCCCGCTATACAAATTGTAATCAAGCAAAGCTTGAAACAATTTGTAACAGCCCGACAGGTTTTTTGAGCTATTTTTTCACAATTTGAGGCAAAAAACGCAGGTTAGCGAAGCGTTGGTGCTAAATCGAGGCTCCTGTTCCTTACGATTTGTAATCAAGCAAAACTTGAAACAAATCGTAAGGAACCCGACAGGTCTTTTAACGAAAAAGTGTGGAAAAATAGCCAAAATTATTTATCGTTGGGAGATCATTAACAGGTTTTAAAAGAATAAAGCGAGAGGATTTTAAAATGAAATTAGTAAATATAACAAGCGATCATCCTAGCTTAGTGCTTAATCAACTTGAAAGTACCGATGCACAATTAGTAGAAGTTTATTCTTTAGGTAATACTGTTATTATTTATACAGAAGCTCCTTTCCATAATGAAATTGTGCTGACAAATAAAAAACGTAGCATCAGCAATGATGAATTGAAAACTGTTAAAAGATTTTTCAAACGTAAAATGAAAAACTTTACATACGATGAAAAAGATATTATCATTTCAAAAACAAACGGTTTAGTCGAGGTCTTTATTCCTCATGAAAATGACTTACTTAAAACAAAATAAGAATGGATCATTAAGCTAAACAGAACGTTCCATTCTTATTTTTGTTTTTGAGATTAATTAAGGTTTAAGTTTATAAAAAATTAATGTAACTTAGAAAGCAACATTAGTCCAAAAAGAATAATTGCAATCATAGCTACGCTATCAATAAATCCTAATCCAATAAACATCATTGTATTTAATTTCCCTGACAACTCTGGTTGACGAGCTATACTCCTCATTGTTGTCATGACCACAATTGCATTTCCAATCGCTGCACCAATAACTGACAATCCGATTAACAAACCAATTCCTATGCCTAGAGTATTCATGACACCATTTCTCCTTCGTTAACGTCCTAATTTTTTCTATTCAATTCCAGTAAAATACTAGGAATATACTAGCAAATATAATGTTTAATAACAAGTAAATTTTCGTTACTAATGTGCGCTTTCCAAATTAACTTACCTCTCTAATTGGCCACATATTTATTATAAGTATTTATCGTTTTGGGGTAGATTTTAGCTTCATTCTCCACCAATCTTAGCAATGTATGTTTTGTCTTGTACTTCACCGTTTTATCCAGATTAACTTTTACCAACTCACGTGCTTTTTCAACTCCTGGAAAATTTCGATTAGGTTCGATAAAATCCGCTACATAAAGAATTTTATCCAGTAAAGCCATATTATCAGATCCTGTTGTATGCACAGACACAGCCTGTAAAATCTCTGCGTCCACAACTCCTAATTCTTCTTCGATTAAAATCGTCCCTGCAACGCCATGCCAAATATTATTACCAAAAGCAATTATCTCTTTATCGAGATTATTTTCATAAACTACCCGCAACAACTCTTCATCTAAACGCTCTTTAACATAATCATGAACAAGCCCTGCAATACTTGCTTTGCCAACATCGCCACCAAAACGTTTTGCCAAAATAATTGCCGTTTCTTGAACTGCTAAAACATGCTTAAAACGTTTTTCACTTGTAGATATACGAATTTTTTCTAAAAGCTCCTCTTGTTCAAATGCTGTGTACTTCGTATATATATCACTAATCATCAAATATACAGGCCTTTCTCTTGAATATACTGATAAACTTCATCCGGCATTAAATACTTCGGGACATCACCAGATCCAATAAATTTTCTAATATATGTAGAACTTACTTCTATCTTGGGCACATCCACCCAAATCACAGGAAATGATGATTTCTCTGAATATCCCAAACGTCCAACTCCTACAAACTGGACTAGCTCCATTAATTCATTAATCCGATGCCATCGTGGCAAATACTCTACCATATCTCCGCCAATAATAAAAAAATAGTATACATTAGGATTCATTTCTTTTAACTTTTTCATGGTATCGAAAGTATAATTTACCCCCTCAAGCTGTAACTCGATCATCTCAATTCCTAAGCGCGGATTGTCTTTAATGGCTAACTTAATCATATTTAAACGATGCTCAACAGAGATTGTATGCTTCATGTCTTGATGAGGCGGCACAGCTTCAGGCATCAACTTCACTTTATCTAAGCCCAATATCTGGGCAACTTGATCTGCTATTAATAAATGCCCATTATGAACAGGATTAAAATTGCCACCTAAAATCCCGACTTGACGACGTTTTTTTACATAAGTTTGTGTTTTCAACCAAGCAAGTGTTTGCTGCATTCTCTCGCCTCCACGAACACTAAAATCAAACTCTCTCTAAATCAAGGTTTTACGCACAATTACCTCAACACCTTCTGGTGCATATCCCGCTACAACAGCTTTACTTTTCACTGAAATCCAGCCCAATCCTGCAAAAACAATATCTGTTGGCTCTTTAATCGAAAATTCAAAACGATGTAGCTTGGGAAAATCTGCTATCTCATCTAGACGAGGTGGTTGTAGCAAGCCTCCAAGATGCTTTTGATAAAATTCATCAGCTTTAGCAAGCTTGGTTCGATGAAGATTTAAGTCATTTGTTACATAAACAACAAAGCTTTGACGCTGACCTAAAACAAAGTCAAAACGAGCTAAACTCCCTAAAAACAAAGTTTGCTCAGGATTTAACTGATAAACCTTAGGTTTAATCTCTTTTTGCGGAGCAATAATTTTTAAATCCTTTTTATGAAGATAATGCGCCATCTGATGACGATGAATAATGCCTGGCGTATCAAAAAGCTTTGCGCCGTCTACTAAAGGAATTTCTATTTTATCCAAAGTTGTTCCCGGAAAACGTGAAGTCGTGATTAACTCTTGCACCCCAGCTACTTTTTTAATAATGGCATTAATCAACGTCGACTTGCCAACATTAGTTACACCGACAACATAAACATCTAAACCTTTACGGTACTTTTCAATTTCCTCTAGCAAAGTCTCCATTTTTTGCGGCTTTTTTGCACTTGTTAAGAAAACACAAACAGGACGTAGCCCTTCCTTATAAGCACGTTCTCTCATCCACTGCCTTAAACGAGATGTTTTTAATGATTTCGGCAGCAAGTCTTTTTTATTTCCCACCAGTAAAACAGAATTCTTCCCTACAAAGCGATGTAAACCCGGAATAAGTGAGCCATTGAAATCAAAAATATCTACCACATTCACAATCAAAGCTTTCTTTGTGCCGATTTCATTTAATAAATGCAAAAAGTCATCATCAGTTAAAGAAATATCTTGAATTTCATTATAATGACGTAAGCGAAAGCAACGCTGACAATAAAGCTCTCGATCATCACTTGCTGTCTCAAGTGTCTTTGATGGCGTATAACCCAACTTTTTTGTATCCGTTGTTTGAATAACCACTCCACAACCAATACAATGCAGTTTTTCTTCTGTTGTTTCTACAGCCGCCATCAATAAATCCCTTTCCTATAAGACATATCATACTTCAATGATAATTTTTTTAAAATAAAACGTTCACACATACGATTAAACTTTGTAACTAAACTATCAGATTGAACCAAAGGTTTGACTAAAATTGAACGAATCCCTGCAAAGTTAGCAGCCAAAACATCCGTCATTAATTGATCTCCAACCATAACTAACTCTTCTTTTCTTAAACCTAGTTTACGTTTAGCAACTTCCATCCCACGATTTAGCGGTTTTAAAGACCATGAAACGAAGTCAATCCCCAATGGTTCAACTGCTCTTTTAACTCGCGAAGTTTTATTATTGGAGACCACCATCACCAAAATATCTGAATCTTGCATCTTTTTAAGCCACAAACGCACTTCATCTGTAACATCAGGATTGTTCCAAGCGATTAATGTATTATCTAAATCAGCTAGCACTGCTTTGATTCCTTGTGCTTTTAACATCTCAGGAGTTAACTTAAAAATCGTTTCCATCAGCCAAGTAGGTCTGTAAAATTCCTTCATACTGTTCAACTTTCTACTTTGGGATTAAATCAGCTATTGATTTTTATTTCAATTTCTTAAAATCTTGCTTAATTTTAACATAAAAAAGTCGTGATTACGGAGACAAGTTAACAGGATCTTAGAACGTGATGCTTTTAAGCTTAACTATTTTTCTTTAATGCTTTTTTTAAAACACTGATAAGGCCGAATAATCCCAAAAAGATCAAAACGACTCTACTTATAATAAAAATTAAACTTAATTTAAAATCAGCTTCACCACTTGAATTTACAGGCAAAATAAAGGGTTCATGATTAATAAATCCTTTTGCAAAGAGGTCAAACAAGGGGGATGTTTCAATTTTTAAAAAAGATAAAATAAGTACAACTGGTATAAATGCATAAAGCCAAGTTTTCTTTTTAGACCCTAAAAACAAAC
>JAIRLR010000158.1 GCA_031259195.1 Streptococcaceae bacterium
GCAGCTTAGGTGTTGATGGTGTGATCACCGACTCAACGAAAAAAATAAAAAGCGATTTAAAAAATTCGCAAAAGAAATTAGCTTATTCAGATAAACTTTTGATTTACTTTTTGGGAATGGACTTGCAGTAGAGAGGAAATTTAAAGATGAAACCATCTATCTATAATTTAACAAAAGAAGCGCTGATAGAGTGGGTGGTTAGCCAAGGAGAGAAAAAATTTCGTGCTCTTCAAATTTGGGAGTGGCTATATCGAAAACGTGTTATGACCTTTACCGAAATGACAAATCTTTCAAATAATTTTATCGAGCATTTAAATGCTCATTTTGTGATTAATCCGCTGAGGCAGCTAGTAGCCCAAAAGTCAGCTGATGGCACGATCAAATACCTTTTTGAACTTCATGATCAGCAACTAATTGAAACGGTTTTAATGCGCCAAAAATACGGCCTATCAGTTTGTGTGACCATGCAAGTTGGCTGCAATATGGGCTGTTCATTTTGCGCAAGCGGCTTGCTAAGTAAAAAACGAAACTTAAGCGTAGGAGAAATTGTTGCACAAGTTATGCAGACTCAGCACTCTTTAGCAGATGAGCGAGTGTCACACGTAGTTGTTATGGGGATTGGCGAACCCTTTGATAATTATGAAAATGTCTTAAAATTTTTGCATATCATTAATGATGATAAAGGTCTAGCCATCGGCGCAAGACATATTACTGTTTCTACTTCTGGTTTAGCTGCTAAAATTTATGACTTTGCTGCTAATGATTTGCAAGTAAACTTGGCGATTTCGCTTCACGCGCCTGATGATGAGATTCGCTCTCGTTTGATGCGGATCAATCGTTTGACTCCACTCAAAAAATTAATGGCAGCAGTTGAATTTTATACCAAAGCAACTAATCGAAGAGTAACTTTTGAGTATATTTTGCTTAACGGTATCAATGATCAAGTACATCATGCCCAAAGATTAGCTAATTTATTAAAAAATAAGAAAAGACTAGCTTATGTAAACTTAATTCCCTATAATCCTGTCAATGAACATGATCAGTATAAGCGTTCAAGTAAAGAAGTTGTTCTGCGCTTTTATGATATTCTAAAGAAAAATAAAATTAACTGCATTATCCGCCAAGAGTTTGGTACAGATATTGATGCTGCATGCGGACAGTTGCGTGCAAAAAAGCGCAATATGGAGGAGAAAGATGAAATGTCCAAAGTGTCATCATAATCACTCACGTGTTATAGATAGTCGGCAAAGTGAAGATGCCCTCTCTATTCGCAGGCGGCGTGAGTGCGAGAATTGTGGTTATCGTTTTACAACATTTGAAAAGGTGGAAAAGATCCCGTTATTAGTTATTAAAAAAGATGAATCTCGTGAAGAGTTTAGTCGGGAGAAGTTATTGCGAGGCTTGATCCGCTCAGCTGAGAAACGACCAGTTACAAGTGAGCAGATGGAAAACACTGTAGATACGGTGGAACGCAGTGTTCGCGAGTTGGGAAAAGCCGAAGTAACAAGCGCGCAAATTGGCGAGTTTATGATGGGGGTTAGTAAACTTAGATGAGATTGCTTATATTCGTTTTGCGAGCGTATATCGACAGTTTAAAGATATGAGTGTTTTTTTGTCCGAGTTAGAAGATATTGTTAAACGAGCTAATAAAAAGGAGAGTTAGGATGCCTCAAATAACACCAAATCCACGTGAATTTTATAAAGTCGAAGCAGCAGGGATGATTTCTTTTGACTCACTATTATCCTTATCAAGGCTTTATTTGCCCATCATTGGTAGTGATGCTTTTGCACTTTATATGGCTTTGTTTGGACAAAGCTCTTCAACAAAGAATTCCAAAACCACTGCGCATAACGTGCTATTTGATATGGTCGGTATGAGTGGCGTGCGTTTTTGTAAAGCTAAAAATCAGCTTGAAGGAATGACTTTGCTGCAAACGTTTAAGCAAGATTCTTTTGACTTTGGCACGGAATATCTTTATCGATTAAATGCGCCGTTTCTATCGCAGTTATTTTTCACAGAGCCGCTCTTTTCCGGATTATTATTAGCAAAAATTGGGCAATCCGCTTTTGACAAGTTAGTAAAAGATTATGAAAAAGTTGCAACTGAAGTGAAAAGTATGAAAAATATCTCGAAAAAATTTACCGAAGTCTACACTTTTGATTTAAATATTTTAAATGAAGAAGATGAGCGTTTAAACCAAACAAAAAAGAAAATAGAAAATAAAACTGATGATAACTTTGATATAAAATTTTTTAAAGAAATGATGAAAAAGCAAAGCTTGTTTTTTCACTCAGAAAAGCAAGATATTTTACAATTATTAGCAATTCATGCATTATTTGGCTTAAATGAATTAGAAATATTTAATAAAGCGCTAAATTTAGCGCGGGCAGATAATGTCTTAAATATTACTCAGCTTAAGCAAATATTGGAGAACCGTACAACGAAGTTAGTCGACTTGCCAGTTGAGCAAAGACAAGAGCTTGCGACAACTTTGCAAGATATGGGCTTTTCAAAAGCAGAAGCGAAAATTATTGAAGAAGCAGAAAGCTTAGCACCAAATGATTATTTGGAAAATATTCGTCTGCAAAAAGGCGGTTTTGTTGCTCCCAGCGAGCGGTGTTTATTAAGTGAATTAAGAAATAATGAATTGAATACAGGTGTAATTAATATTTTGATTAATTATGTCTTAGTTATTCAAGATAATCCAACGCTTTCTTATAATTACGTTATGAAAATTGCAAATGATTGGGTGCAAAATACCATTGTCGATGCAGCTTCAGCTATAATGCATATTAAAACCATTGTCGCTAACAGTAAGATGGCAAAACCAAAAAGGCAGAGTAAGCGAAAAACAAGTCAAAAAGTAGAGAAGATCCCTGATTTTATAAAGCAAAAAAACAAGCAAGAGGTAAGCACAGAAGAATTAAAAAAGCTAGAAAGAGAATTAGCAGATATCTCATCGTTTAACAATTAAAAGGAAGTAAGTCTATATGATTGAATATATCGGAAATGGTCGTGGTTTAAAAGCATTATTTGATAAAAGAATAGAGAAAAAAAATTTGGAAAAAATTCATAAGCGCATTCTATCAGATAAAGAGATTAAAAATTTTTTAAAAAAACATCAGAGTGAAATGACGGATACAGAAGTGAATCGTAACTTTGCCAAGTTATATGAATATGTTTCAGAAAAACACAAATTTCTAGTGCAAGACAAAGCATATGTAGCGCCTGGGTATGAACCTAAATTAATTTTTCATAATCATTCGCTTGATGTTGCTTATGAGCCTACTGCATCTTTGCTTGCTAAACAGAAAGAAGAGGAGATTAAAGCGCGAATCCATGCAATGAATATGCCTAAAGATGTGCGTAGCGCCTCTTTTAAAACAATTACCTTAACACGAGACTCTCATCGTGTTTCTGCCATCAAAAAGGCAAAAGGTTTTGTAGAAGCTTTTATTGCCGATCCTTTAAAGCGTCATAAAAGTTTATATTTATATGGAGATTTTGGGATAGGTAAGAGCTTTCTTATGGGAGCTATGGCCAATGAATTAGCCATTAAAGGTTTTGTGACAACTTTGCTTCATTTTCCATCATTTTTAGCAGAACTGCGAAGTATTATGAATTCTGATAGCAATGAAATTGGACACAAAATTAACGCCGTCAAGACAAGTGAAATTTTAATTATTGATGATATCGGAGCAGAGTCGGTGACATCCTGGTCAAGGGACGATGTTTTATTAGGGATTGTTCAGTATCGCATGCAAGAGCAGTTGCCAACGATGTTTACATCAAATCGTGACTTTAAAGGCTTAGAGGAGCACTTGTGTTTTGACAACAAAGGAAATGATGAACCGATGCAGGCTAAGCGTGTAATGGAGCGCATCAAGTATTTATCTGAAGAAGTGCTATATGCGGGAGACAATGCAAGAAATCCATTGTAAGGAGACAAACTCATGAATGAAATACAGTTATCGAATCGCTTGAAGAAGGTTGCTTCTTATATTCCTGAAGGAGCTCGCTTAGCAGATATTGGCAGCGATCATGCATACTTGCCTATTTTTTGTATGCTTACAGGAAAAATCTCATATGCAATTGCTGGTGAATTGGTTGAAGCCCCTTTTGAAAAAGCTTTAGCGCAAGTTGATAAAAACGGCTTGAAAAGCTGTCTTGAGGTTCGCTTAGCAAATGGTTTAGAAGCTGTTTTTTTAGACGATGAGATTGATGTAATTACGATTGCTGGTATGGGTGGAACGTTGATTTCAGAGATTCTTGAACACGGTTTGCAAAAAAAGCGCTTAAGTGGAAAAGAAAGGCTGATCCTGCAACCAAATATTGGTGAAAATAGTGTTAGAAATTGGTTGATGAACAATGATTATCAAATTTCAGCTGAAGCAATTGTTGAAGAAAATGAAAAGATTTATGAAATTAT
>JAIRLR010000049.1 GCA_031259195.1 Streptococcaceae bacterium
AAATCACTTTGTGAAACATATTCAATCTCAATTTTGCCTTTTTGCCCATTATCCTTGATCGCAACCGATGTGCCAAATTTATCGATCAAAAGCTCTTCACTTTCACGAAGATAAAAAGGCTTGGTTGTTTTAGCAGCACGTGAGGGCGCTTGCTTAACATCGCCTTCATTTTTTTCTTTCACTAATTGCTCAATTTGACGTGTATTTAACTCTTCAGCAACCGCACGTTTTGCCAGCGCTACAAGCTGCGTTTTTTCCTTCAAACCAAGCAAAGCTCGCGCTTTATTTTTCTCCAACACCCTATCTTGCACCATCTTCTTCACTTCAGATGGCAAGTTTAATAAACGAAGGTAGTTAGCAATATGGGAGCGCGTCTTCCCCAAGCGCTTTGCAACTTGTTCTTGCGTTAAGCCCAGTTTATTCATCAACATATCATATGCTTGTGCTTCTTCTAGCGGATTTAAATCTTCGCGCTGCAAATTCTCCAAAATAGCAATCTGCATCATCTGCTCTTCTGTAAATTCACGCACAATTGCTGGAATTGTTTTCCTCCCAGCTAACTTTGATGCTCGAAAACGCCGTTCTCCTGCAATAATTTCATAGCCTTTAACACTGGATTTACGCACAATGATCGGTTGAAAAACTCCATCTTGTTTAATCGAGTCAGACAGCTCAGCCAAAGCTTCTTCATCAAAATGTCTTCGCGGCTGATAAGGATTAGCCCACAAATCAGTTAAGTCAAGTTCTTCAACATGTTCCTTAGCTAAGTTAATCTCTTCAACTTGTTGGATTTCTTCACCAAACAGCGCATTTAAGCCCTGTCCTAACGCCTTTCTCTTAGCCATGGACGATCACTTCCTTTGCTAAACTTTGATAAGACTGTGCGCCCTTTGAGCTTAAATCATAATCCACAATCGACAACCCATGTGAAGGCGACTCTGCCAGACGAATATTACGCGGAATGATCGTTTGATAAACTTTATCACTAAAATACGAACGAACTTCATTTACAATGTCTGTTCCCAAGTTTGTTCGCGAATCATACATTGTCAGCAAAACTCCTTCAATCTCTAAATCAGGATTAAAGTGTTTTTGTACCAAACGAATGGTACTAAGCAGCTGTGTTAAGCCTTCCAAAGCATAATACTCACTTTGCACTGGGATTAAAATCGAATCACTAGCCGTAAAAGCATTGATTGTTAAATGACCTAAAGACGGAGGGCAATCGACTAAAATATAGTCATACTTATTGATCACTTCCGATAACGCTGTCTTAAGACGCATCTCTCTAGCAATCATATTAATCAACTCAATCTCAGCTCCGGCTAGCTCAATTGTTGCTGGCACAATCCACATATTATCGCGGCTAGTTGAAACGATTGCTTCCAACAAAGATGCTTCATTCACTAAAACATGATAAATATCACTCCTTAGCTCACTTTTAACCACTCCAAGCCCACTTGTGGCATTACCTTGGGCATCCATATCGATCAATAGCACGCTTTTGCCCAACAAAGCTAAACAAGCTCCCAGATTCACTGTAGTTGTTGTCTTGCCAACACCACCTTTTTGATTTGCCACAGAAATAATATGAGTCATTTTTCTTCTCCTTTAGATTGCAATCGGTTTTTTATTTGGAATCCTGGCTTTACGCGGATATTTTTGAGGCGTTTCCTTACACTTTTCAACAGTTATTAAAAAACGAGAGTCCCCCAATGCAGGCAGTTGATATTCTTTGATAGCGATAATCTTACCTCCAAGTAAGGAAATCGCTCTCTTTGCTTCCTCGACTTCTTCAGCTGCCTTAGAACCTGTTAACTTGTCTCCAGAATTGCGCAATTTTGGAGACAAGTTAACAGATTCTAGTAAAATTAGCTTCCTTAGCGATTGCTTGCAAGCCATATAATAAATCTTGGTACTCCTTTTCGGCTTGATTTAAAAAATCATACATATTATTTTGAACCGCAGCAACTACTATTATTTTTCCGTCATTGCGCTTAGCAACTTCAATTGCTGATCGATAAGCATGATTGGCTTGCGCGGAACCATCTACGCCAACTAAAATTGTTTGATACCTTTGTTCCATTGCCATTATTTTTTCATCTCCTATAAACCATCTATAAATGAATTAATCTGTTCCTTTGTTTTGCGAAATTTATCAACATAACGTCCGAGCTCTTTACCGTTTTCTATCGCAACAAAGCTAGGAATTCCCATAATTCCCCAATGAATAGCTAAATCTAGAAATCGATTACGATCAACCTCAATAAAAGTATACTCGGCATGCGCTTTTTCAATTTCAGACATTTTGGGTTTAATAAAATGGCAGTCACCACACCAATCAGCCGTAAAAAAGAAAATGTTCTTCCCGACTTTGACATACTTTTCTAACTCTTCATAATCTACTGGTTTAATCACAAGTCTCTCTCCTCGATATTATCAACTTTTCTACGATCAATAGAGATCACTACACCTGTATAAACATCCGCTAAAAATTCATAAACGATATAACTTTCGTCCTCTTTACGGATGATACCGCCACGATAAACTTTGCAGCTAATTGCAAAACGAGTTAGTTTTTCTGACTTTTCTTCAATATAAGCAACTTCAATCGGCCCTTCTTTTAAAAAGTGCTCTTTAATCATCTCTAGTATTTCTTTCGTTGATAAATGTTTTTTGTCTTTATATATCGAAGTAGCAACTGCTCCCAAAGCTGCGCCTGTCACTAAAGATGCTCCGATACCTACTTTAACTAACGATGAAATTTTTTTCTCGCCCATTTTTTTCCTCACTCTATTTTTATGATAAACATATTTTATCATATCAAGCGCTTTCTAAAATAGAATCGAGTACTAATTTTGGCGAGATTTTTCCCCCTATCTTCGGCAATTTTTTTATGCCTCTTATTAAAGTTCAAATTAAAAGCAGATTAAAACGACTAAAGCCCTTATGTTATAAGAGTTTTAGCCGTTTTTTCGTTTAAGAAGCAAAAAATCAATACCCATTCCATGGCGGTGGAAATGCTACTAAAATAGTCAAAATGGTTGTGATTAATTTTGCATGT
>JAIRLR010000123.1 GCA_031259195.1 Streptococcaceae bacterium
CAAAATCCCGATCGAAAAGTTTCAATTTGTAAATAATGATTATTTGGCTAGTGAGCATATTGATGCGCCGCTATATTCTTATTGGAAGTCAGTGTTTCACAAATTTTTTAGCTCAAAGATAGCCATTGTAACTTTGATTATTATGATCGTTGTGGTTTTGATGAGTTTTTTTCAGCCAATGTTTTCTGGCTATGACTTAAAAGATGTTTCTGGTATCAATGACTTTGATACTCGTTATAATCTTCCTTCAGAAAAGTTTTGGTTTGGGACAGATGCTGATGGTAAGTCGTTATTTGATGCGGTATGGGCAGGAGCGAGAACATCAGTTTCGATTGGTCTTTTAGCAACGCTTATCTGTGAAGTTTTAGGCGTAATTATCGGAGCGATCTGGGGTAATTCTAAAAAAATCGATCATTTAATGCTTGAAGTCTATAATGTGATCTCCAATATTCCGCAGTTACTGGTAGTGATCATTCTATCTTATGTATTTGGATCTGGTTTTTGGAATTTATTATTTGCCATGACTTTTACCTCTTGGTTTAAAACAGCTTATCTGATTCGTGTGCAGGTGATGATTATGCGAGATCGTGAGTATAATCTAGCATCGCGTATGCTAGGGACCAAAATTTGGCGCTTGATCATTAAAAATATTTTTCCATATTTAATTTCAGTTATTATAACGGATATTGCAAAGCAGCTGCCAGAGTTTATTTCTTATGAAGTATTTCTATCCTTTTTAGGTGTTGGTTTATCTGCAGATACGCCATCTCTTGGACGAATCATTAATCAGTATTCGCTAAATATGACTAATTATCCTTATTTATTTTGGATTCCTGTAGGTGTGCTAGCGCTTGTAACTGTTTCACTTTATTTGGTTAGTCAACGATTAGCTGATGCATCAGATCCTAAAACACATATGTAGAGGTGATATCATGGATAAAAAAGTGATATTGCAGGCTAAAAATGTAAGTGTTCAGTTTCAGATTCGCGATCAAGTGTTAACAGCGATTCGGAATATTTCGCTTGATTTATATGAAGGGGAGATACTGGCTTTAGTTGGTGAGAGCGGTTCAGGGAAGTCTGTCTTTACAAAGACGTTTACTGGTATGTTGGAGAGCAATGGTCGAGTTTCTGAAGGAGAAATTATTTATAATGGCAAAGTTTTAACAGATATTAAAACCAATGAAGAGTGGGTCAATATTCGCGGGAAAGAAATTGCTACTATCTTTCAAGACCCGATGACATCTTTAAATCCCATTATCACTATAGGTAAACAGATCGTTGAAGTGGTGATCAAACATCAAGAAAAAACCGTTAGTGAAGCAAAAGAAATTGCGATTGATTTGATGAATAAAGTGGGAATTCCTGATGCTCAAAATCGTTTTAATGAGTATCCCTTTCAGTATTCTGGCGGGATGAGACAAAAAATTGTGATTGCTATTGCGCTAGCGTGTCGACCGAAAATTTTAATCTGTGACGAGCCAACGACGGCTTTAGATGTAACGATTCAAGCGCAGATTTTGGCGTTGATTAAAGAGTTGCAGCAAGAGTATCGTTTTACAACGCTTTTTATTACCCATGACTTAGGGGTAGTGGCAGCAATTGCTGATAAAGTGGCAGTGATGTATGCAGGGCAGATTGTTGAGTATGGAAAGATTGAGGAGATCTTCTATGATCCTAAGCATCCATACACATGGAGTTTGTTGTCATCTTTGCTGCAGTTAGGAAGAAAAGATGCAGAGCTTTTTTCTATTCCTGGAACGCCGCCTTCTTTATTTAGGAAAATTAAAGGCGATGCTTTTGCGCCTCGCAATCCATATGCGATGGCAATTGATTTTGAAGAGGAACCGCCAGCGTTTGCTGTAAGTAAAACTCATTGGGCGAAAACTTGGTTGCTAGATGCTCGTGCTCCATCGTTAGAAAAACCAAAAGCCATTCAGAATATTCATGAAAAGTTGCAAACATATGGAGGTAAAGGCATAGTGACTGGTATTAAGCAGGAAGTTTTATTATCTGTTCGTGATTTAGAGATTGCTTTTGGTGAGGGCAAGGGTCGTTTTGTTGCGATGAAAAATGCCAGTTTTGATATTTATAAAGGGGAAACTTTTTCATTAGTGGGAGAGTCTGGCTCAGGGAAAACAACGATTGGTCGAGCTGTGATGGGACTTAATTCAGTGGCAAAAGGGGAGATTCTTTTTGATGGTAAGAAGATCAGCGGCAAGCTTTCTCAAAAAGAAAAAGAGAAACTTACTTCGAAAATTCAAATGATCTTTCAAGATCCAGCAGCTTCTTTAAATGAACGAGCAACGGTGGATTATATTATTTCAGAAGGACTTTATAATAATCATCTTTTTGAAGATGAAGCTGAACGCAAACAAAAAGTTACCAAGATGATTAAAGAAGTAGGGTTGCTGCCAGAGCATTTAAATCGTTATCCGCATGAATTTTCTGGTGGGCAAAGGCAGAGAATTGGCATTGCTCGCAGCTTAATTATGCGTCCCAGTTTGGTGATTGCTGATGAGATTATTTCAGCTTTAGATGTTTCGATTAGCGCGCAGATTTTAAATTTACTGAAAAAGTTTCAAAGAGAAGAAAGGCTGACGTATTTATTTATCGCTCACGATCTTTCGGTAGTGCGCTTTATTTCGAATCGGATTGCGGTGATTTATCATGGAAATATTGTGGAGTTGGCGCGAACGGAAGAGTTATTTAATTATCCGCTTCATCCATATACAAAGTCGCTCCTTTCAGCGGTACCGATTCCTGATCCGAAGTTAGAGCGTGAAAAAGAATTAATCGTATATGATCCTCGTATGCATGATTATTCAAAAGATAAACCGAATTTTCATGAAATTAAGCCTGGACATTTTCTTTGGGCGAATCGGAAAGAGTTGCAGAAATTATAGAGATTATTAGGGCATAGAGTTTGTCCAAATTATGAAGATCATTAACAAGTTTTAAAGAAAAAGAGGTGAGAAGATGTCTGAGCAGCGAAAGAAAATTGTGATTGCAGCGCTTTTTTTTGTTACATTTATGACCGCAGTTGAGGGAACAATTGTTACAACAGCCATGCCGACAATTATTGGAGAGTTACATGGAGTTAAAATCATGAATTGGGTGTTTTCAATTTATTTGTTGACAACTGCGATGAGTACGCCGTTATATGGAAAATTAGCGGAACGTTGGGGACGAAAGAAAGCATTTTATTTAGGCATTTTTTTATTTTTACTGGGTTCTTTTTTATCGGGAATGAGCTCTAGCATGTCCTTTTTAATCATTGCGCGGGCGATCCAAGGTTTTGGAGGTGGCTCGATGTTCCCTTTGTCGATGATTATAATTATTGATTTATTTGAAATTGAAAAACGTGCAAAGTTAATGGGAGCAAGCGGAGGTATCTGGGGAATTGCCGGACTTTTAGGCCCATTTTTGGGTGGAGTGATTGTGCAATATTTAAGCTGGCACTGGATTTTTTTCGTGAATCTGCCAATTGGTTGCCTGGCATTTTTTATGATTAGTCTTGGTTTAAAAGAGGAGACATCTTCTCATAATAGCAAGCCAATGGACTTTTTAGGCGCGATAATGCTGGTGCTTTTGGTGTTAAGTTTTATGTTAAGTATTCAGCTGATTGGAGATGGCGGCTTAGGACCTGTCACATTGCTTATTTTTATAGTTTTTCTTTTTGCTAGCTTTCTTTTTGTAAAAATAGAAAGAAAAGCGCATGATCCGATTATGCATTTGGAATTATTTAAAAATAAAAATTTTATGATTTATAATGTAATTTCTTTTATCTTGAATGGTTTTTT
>JAIRLR010000006.1 GCA_031259195.1 Streptococcaceae bacterium
AACAAGTATCATCCGGACAAGGTGAGTCACTTGGCTCCGGAGTTTCAGGTGATGGCTAACGAGAAGTTGAAGGAGATAAATTGGGCGTGGGGGGCGATACGGAGGGAGATGGCGTAAAAACATGTAGCATAGGTCATTGTGTTATTCTAATTTAATTTTTGTTGCAGTATGGATAAGATTTTCGGCTCTTCATTGAGTGAAGTGCTTCGTGCTCATTTTTGATCATTTGTGCTCATTTTCGACCATTTATGCCCATTTTTGTCAGTTTGATGCATTTTTTGTTGACAGAGGATGATGTTTGTGCAAACATCAGAAAATGTAATATATTAAGGATTTTTCCATGTCAAACAATTTTTTAACCCCGAAACAACTTGAAGCACGGTTAGGCGTGTCTAGGGCGACATTGGCAAAGTACAGGAAAATGGGAATGCCATTCGAGCGGCCTGCGTTTACCACATACCGCTATAACTGGGATGAAGTTGAAATATGGCTAAAAAATCAGAAAGATAAAATGAGCAAGAGGGAGGGCTAGCAGAGGTGGATCATTCTGCAGAGGTGGATCATTCTGATTTGATTCCGACTGGGCCTAAAAGTAAAGAGCGGGTATCTGGCAAAGGACATTTCTTTAAACGTCTCTTTAACGCTGATATTTTGATTTGGAGTTATCAACTTTTTCTTTCACTTCTTGCTCCCATGCTATTAAATATATTAGTTGCTATTAAAGAAGCGGGCGGTTATGAATTTTATTCTTTTAACTATCTTCATTTTTTTAAAAATGAAGAGCTAATTTACCTTTTCGTTAGTGTAAGTGCTGTTACACTTCACTCACTTAAAAAACTACGGTTTGTGTTATTTATGTATATCCCAATTATTATAGCAGGCGTGGTGATACACGTTGTTTTAGTAACTGAGTACCTTGGGAAAGATTTTGACAGTACCAAATTGATTTCTTATTGTTTCCTAGTCTTTCTTGTTTTAAATATTGTAAGTCTGTCTTGTGCTACTTTTTTAGAGGAGGAAAAAGCATGATTCTGGTATCGATGTTAGCTGTATTAGCTACTGCTGGGATTCTGTCTATTTTAATAATTACATTATTAAAAATAGATAAAGCCCGCAAAATAGACAAAGAAGGGGGGGGGTATTCCGAGTCAATAACGGAATCTGTGCGTCGTGACGTTCTTCTCTTGAATGTACTAGTAAATAGCTCGGACAAATTTGATGACAAAGCACATTTTGAAAGGTATAATGAGTTTATCATGAATCCCCTAACGATTAAACACATTCAAAATATAGGGGAAATAGAAAATGCGTGATTTACCAAGAGATAATACTACATCACAATACGTTAGTTATGCAAAAGTGCTTGAAGCTTTCCCGTCGGGAAAGGTTGATGAACGGTATACCCGCATACTTGAATCAGCAAAAATTTTTATCCAGAGAATGGGTTACAGTGAGCATGTAATTTGCAATGAAATCTTATTAAAAAAAGCTGTATTAGGGTATTTTTCCGATATACAACGTCTAAAAATATTTCATGGGATTGATAGAGTAAGCCCGATTAAAATTCTTGCCTACGAAACTCAATGGCTCTTGAAACGAAAGCCTCTGCAAATTAAAGACAGTAGTGAACAAAAATGCACTTACTGCAATGAGCAATTTGCTTACACGGAGATTATGTGTTTTTTTCATAATCATGAGGGAAATAAAGGGATTAAAGCATTAGAAGACAAAAATTTAAAATCTTTTACCGATACGCTTTTTTATTATTTGAAATACCAAGACATTAAAGCACAATCGCTAGAGCTGATGCTCGAATCATTTTTAGGAGGAAGACATTATCAGTATCTTCTTTCCGAAGATATTAAATTGCATTCCCCTACTTGTGCGGATGAACTGAAAGAATTTCCCCAAGAAACAGTTGAAGAACAATATGCCAGATTACTTGGATCAGCAAGAACGTTTATTCAAGATATGGATTATAAAGAAAAGAGTTATAGCGAGCATGTAATTTGCAATGAAACCTTATTAATGAAAGTTGTGTCAGAGTATTTTTCCGATATACTACGACTAAAAAGGTCATATGAGATTGATAAAATAAGTCTGGTTAGAATCCTTTCATATAAAATTCATTGGATTTTGAGACGAAAGCCTCTGCAAATTAAAGACACCAATGATAGTAAATACAGTTACTGTAATGAACAATTTGCTTTTTCGGAAATTATGTATTTCTTTCATAAAGATGAGGGAAATAAAGGGATTAAAGCATTAGGGAACAAAAATTTAAAGTTCTTCACTGATACGCTTTTTTACCATTTGAAATATCGGAACGTTGATGTTCAAACACTGGGGTTAATGCTTTTGTCGTTTTTAGGAGGGAGGCATTATCAGCATCTCCTTCCTGAAGAATTTGGAAATTAAATTGAATTGTTATTTGTACCCTTTAAAGGTCAAGGTAAATCTTTGGTACCTAAGTGATACGGGGCTATATTAGGAGCATTGCAACCATCATAATAAAAAGCTCCAAAATAATCTCAAGTATATTCAGTAATTTTATTTTTTATTCATAGCACCTCATAAGCATTTTTAAGTACTGCTACCAGAGTGAGAATATCTCTTGTTGGTATAGATCGCTTTTTTGCTTTTTTTAGACTCATGGGTGAATGTAGCTTGATTCTTCAGTTGAGTTTAGATATATCATAAATTAATGACTCTATAGCAGAATATCCAGTTTTCTCTAAGAGCATTTCTCGTTTCTCTGGGCTTAACTCTCTAAGTTTGTTCGTGTCTAATGCATATTCATCTTGTGGGTTTAAAATTCTTATAACTCCATCAGTTATTGTTTGGATTGCTTCCATTTCACCTTTAGCCTTTTTTATCCAAGGATTTTCATAAGTTCAGAGTGTAACATTTCAAATTTTCAGGCTCATTTTTTAAAATTTAAATATAACTTAATAAAGTATATTCACATTTCTTACTCTGTCAAGCTTCACTTCATACTTACTTCCCCTCTTTCTCTTCTCTCTCTAAATTCATCACTGCTCTAGTTGTTGGGAAAGTTCAAAGACTACTATTTACAAAATCCCCCATATCAAACATAAACCCCGCATCAATACCGCCTCTTGCTTCTTCCAAACTACGATGAAAACTGATGCTTCACTCTGTCAGTTTGACAGGATACTCACGACTTCAAGTAACCATCTTGTTGTAAAGCTCAATAAACTTCTGCTTCTCAAGCTCGCTTATATTTTTACTTCAAAAATCGCTATCAAATCACAAGCTTCCATTTTCAAGGTCAATCAGCCTATCAAGTCAATGCTTGCTCGGATTGGCATTTATGTTCACAATAATCGTGTCTGTAATGGCTTGTGGTAGTGCATCAAAACCTATTTGATGTAAAAAATCCAAAACTTCTTTCCTGATTTCATCCTTTTCTTTCGCTTTCTCTTTTTGGGTAGCGATAAGTTTCTCCCTTGCCTTGTCGGCTTGGGCTTGTAGTTCGGCTTTCTGGGTGGTCAGTTCGGTTTCGTGGGTCGTAAGACGGGTTAGAAGCTCGTCGGGAGAGTTTAGGAAGTTTAAGCCTAGTTGTGCGTACAGGTCGGGATTTATGGTTTGAAGTTGGGTTTTGATAGCTTCAAAGGATACTTCTTGCCTTTGGGCTTCCTCAAGGTAAGCTTTCATTGTTTTTATGCTTGTAAGGCTTTGGTCTATAGGCTTCAAAGCTTCAGCTAGATTGTTTGTTATCTTGTCAGCTTCTTTTTGAGCTGTGGTTACGTCTAGGTCGCTTTTCAGTGTGTAGTTGCTGTCTGTGCGGGAAAGTGTCCTGTTTGTGCCGTCTAGTGTTGCGGATGTGGTGAAGCCGTCATCGGTGTTTTGTTTGTAGCCGTTGCTTGTAATCTTGGTGTTTCTTAGGTTGTCCGTTCAAAGGGCAAGCATTGCGTTGGTTTCTGCTTGCGGGAATTTGTCTTTGAAGCTTGGGTCTAGGTTAATGA
>JAIRLR010000028.1 GCA_031259195.1 Streptococcaceae bacterium
AAAATTCTCAAGGAAAGGCGATATCGCATATTACGTTTGCAGCACCTGCTGCTTGTGTAAAAGTTATGGACAATCTGGTCAACGCTACAGTTTTGTTCTGTCAGCCTAAAAAGGAGCAAAAGGGATGAAAAAAGTATTGGTTTATATTGCTACGCGTCGTCAAAGATCAAATACCGTTTTATTTGCTAAAAAAATCACTGAAGCCCTTAGTAGAGTTGAAGAGATAGAAGTTAAGATCTTCACTTCAAATTCGCTAAATATTTTGCCTTGTGTCGGGTGTAATACTTGTTTTTATAAGGGTAAGTGTCCGCAAAAAGATGATTTGGATTATTTAGTGCAGAAGATGGAAGCTTCAGATCTGCTGATCATGGGGAGTCCTGTTTACTTGCATGATGTGACGGGTGATTTTACTATTTTGGCGAACCGTCTGGCTTATTGGTCTCATTTATTGAAACTAAAAGGGAAAAATGTTTTAGCCATCTCGACTTGTAGTGGCAATGGCCATCTAAGTGTTGTTAAAGAAATTTATAAAATATTTACATTCTTTGGTGCAAATGTTTTCTTAGTGGCAAATGCTGCTGAAAACTATCCTGATCAGTTAAATAATGATGAATGGCTACAAAAAGTTTGTCAAAAAATGGTAGAAAAAACGCTTAAAGTATGGGATCGTCCACACTCCAATAAGCGCTTAGAACAGCAGTTTAAAGGCTATAAAAATATTATGACGACAAGAGTAGAGAATGGTGAAAACTCTTTTGAGGGAAATTACTGGTTAGGAGAAAAAATGCTTGACTATGAAACGTTTGCGGATTATCTGCAAAATGAAATTATAAAAGTGTAGTAATAAATTTCAGGAACTAAAACACATAATTAGACTCAATTTAAGTTCCCTACTTATGCTAGTGAATCTAATTTACATATATTTTCAATTGATTTGGATTCTATTAACAAGGTATATCCGAACGCTTTTAGAACCTGTTAACTTGTCTGTCTATTGATGGATTGCGTTTACCAAGTTTGTAATCAAGTAAGCTCAAAACAACTTGTAAACCTGTCAGGTTTTTTTTGAGAAATTTTTGTGCATTTCTAAGCTAAGCATAAGCTTTTAGGTAACAGATAAAAGAAAACGAAATTTTCTTTCACCGGAAACGTAGGGAAGCTGCGCGTTGGTGCTAAATCGAGGATCCCGTTCCTTGCGATTTGTAATCAATTAAGCTCAAAACAAATCGTAAGGAACCCGACAGGCCTTTTGACGAAAAAGTGCAAAAAATTACCAGAAAAGTCACACCAAGTAGGTACATCCTGTCTAAACTCTGTCAAGCTAACGCTTGCCAATCGTTAAGGTAAGTTCGCAATTACGCAGACAAGTTAACAGGTTCTAAGAGCATGGTTTATGATCTTTAAATAAGTGAAAAGAGGATTGTAATGTCAACTTTTATAGATTCTGCCAAAATTATCGTTAAAGCCGGCAAAGGCGGCGACGGCATGGTCGCTTTTCGCCGTGTAAAGTATGTTCCTAATGGTGGCCCTTCTGGTGGCGATGGCGGACGTGGCGGCGATGTTATTTTAGTCGTAGATGAAGGTTTAAGAACGCTGCTTGACTTTCGCTACAATCGTCAGTTTAAAGCTGCTGCTGGTGAAAATGGCAAAAGCAAAAGCATGTACGGCCATGCTGCTAAAGATAGCTATATCAAAGTACCACCAGGCACTGTTGTGCGTGAGTTAGATACGGGAAAAATATTAGGAGACTTAACAGAAAATAAACAGACTTTAATCGTTGCTAAAGGCGGACGTGGTGGAAGTGGCAATCTTCGTTTTGCTTCAGCGAAAAATCCTGCCCCAGAGTTAGCAGAAAATGGAGAGCCAGGGCAAGAGAAAACAATTGAACTAGAGTTAAAAATTCTTGCTGATGTTGGTTTAGTAGGCCTTCCTTCTGTTGGTAAATCAACTCTGCTTTCAGTGATTTCTGCTGCCCGGCCTAAAGTTGGCGCCTATCATTTTACAACCATCACACCCAATCTGGGAATGGTGCATGTAAATGATAGCCAGTCCTTTGTTGCTGCTGATATGCCTGGATTAATTGAAGGAGCATCTGCTGGAGCAGGGCTGGGAATTCAGTTCTTACGTCACATCGAGCGCACACGTGTTCTTTTGCATGTCATTGATATGAGTGGTAGCGAAGATCGCAATCCCTATGAAGACTACCTAACCATCATGTTTGAGTTGAAACAATATGACTTGCGCTTATTAGAACGCCCGCAGATTATTGTTGCTAATAAAATGGATATGCCAAATGCTGAAGAAAATCTAAAAGACTTTAAAAAAAAATTACTAATAAATAAATCGACAGAAGAAATTCCTATATTTCCAATTTCCAGTTTAGCAAAACAAGGATTAACAAGTTTATTAAATAAAACAGCTGAGCTGTTAGAAGTAACGCCCGAATTCCCACTTTACAAAGAAGAGCTTAAAGACGATACTGTCTATTATGGATTTCAAACTGAAAAAAAACACTTTGAAATCAGGCGTTTACCAGATACTTCTTGGGAGTTGTATGGCGCTGAAGTAGAAAAGTTATTTGCTATGACCAATTTTAATCATAATGAAACGATCAAGCGTTTTGCTAGACAGCTAAAAGGCATGGGCGTTGAAAAAGAACTACGTGCACGTGGGGCTAAAAACGGTGATATCGTCCGTATCGGAACCTTTGAGTTTGAATTTATGGATTGAGAGATAAATGGAGCCAATACAGCTAAAATTAAATACCTTTGAAGGCCCGTTAGACTTACTCTTACACCTAACCAAAAAAATGGAAGTCAATCTTAATGATATTCCGATTGCTGAAATCACTGAGCAATATATGGATTACATTCACTCTTGGCAAGAAAATAAACTAGAAGTAGCTGGCGAGTATCTTGTTATGGCCTCTACTTTGATGTTTATCAAAAGCAAAATGTTGCTTCCGACTGAAATTTACGGTGAAGAGCTCAGTGAAGAAGAGTTTAAAAATCTTGATCCGCGAGCTAAATTAGCTAGGCAACTACTAGAATATCGTCAATTTAAAAATGTAGCTTCTGCTTTGCAAGAATTTGAAAAAGAACGAAGCCACTACTTTACAAAAGAGGCCGCAAATATTGATGAGTATCGAGATGAAAGTCCTGAGCTGCCACCTAATCAATATACAATAATCTCTTTATTTTTAGCTTTTAGTGATCTTTTAGAAAAGCAAAAAAATCAACAGCCGATCAACATAACGATTGAAACAGAAACTTTCACCATTAAAGAGAAAATGTCACAGATTATCCAGCAACTGGAAGCAACAAAAAAACGTGGAGACTCTTATCTTCGATTTAACGAACTTTTTTCCGAAGCTAGCAGCAAAGCTGAAATCATCACCACTTTTTTAGCTGTCCTTGAACTGATTAAAACAAAGCAGCTAGACATTCAACAAAAAACCAATTATAGTCCGATTGAAATCACCTGGTAAGTCAAAGGAAGAACGCAATGAAAAATAAGCTTTTAGCAGAAATCGAAACTTTACTATTTGTCTCAGGCGAAAAAGGTATAGAAATTGCGCAACTAGCCAAGATGATGAATAAAGATAACGCAGCCATCATGCAAACAGTTGAGCTGCTACAAGTAAAATATCAAGAAAATTCAGCCTCAGCCTTAAATATTTTAGAAATAAATAATCGTTTTATCTTAACCACAAAAAAGAAATTTTCATATCTTTTAAAAGAGTACGCTGCAACTCCCCAAGCCACTTTTCTTTCCAATGCAGCTTTAGAAACTTTATCGATTATTGCTTACAAACAGCCAATCACTCGTGCACAAATTGATGAAATCCGCGGCGTGCAGTCTAGTGGCTTAGTTCAAAAATTAATTTTGCGTAATCTTATTGCAGGTAAAGGACGAATGGATACTCCTGGTAAGCCGATCCTTTATGGAACAACTGATTATTTTATGGATTATTTTGGTTTAAAATCTTTAGCAGAGTTACCTAACATCAACGCTTATAAAGAAGAAGTCACAAATCAAGAAATCGATCTTATTTTATAGCAATACAACTGAGTAGTTGTAAAGGAGCTCAAACAATGAATTACAATCACCAAAAAATTGAAAAAAAGTGGCAAAAATACTGGGCTGAAAATAAAACATTTGCCACAAATGAAAATAAAGATAAGAAAAAATTTTATGCCCTAGATATGTTTCCATACCCATCCGGACAAGGTCTACATGTTGGACATCCAGAAGGCTATACGGCAACGGATATTTTATCGCGCATGAAACGCGCGCAAGGCTATGATGTGCTTCATCCGATGGGCTGGGATGCTTTTGGTTTGCCGGCTGAGCAATATGCAATTGATACGGGAAATGATCCCGCAAAGTTCACCAATGAAAATATTAAAACTTTCCGTAAACAAATCAACTCTCTGGGTTTTTCTTATGACTGGGAGCGCGAAGTAAACACCACTGATCCTGATTATTACAAATGGACACAGTGGATTTTTACCAAACTTTACGAAAAAGGCCTAGCTTACGAAGCTGAAGTTCCGGTAAACTGGGTGCCAGCACTAGGAACCGTGATTGCTAATGAAGAAGTTATGAATGATGGCACAAGCGAGCGTGGTGCTCACCCGGTAGTGCGCAAACCTATGCGTCAGTGGATGCTAAAAATTACCGCTTATGCCGAGCGTCTGCTGGGCGATCTCGACCTGCTGGACTGGCCGGAACCGATAAAACTGATGCAGAAAAACTGGATAGGCAAAAGCACCGGCGCGGAAGTGGATTTCGCGCTCGATGGTCTGGCG
>JAIRLR010000055.1 GCA_031259195.1 Streptococcaceae bacterium
CGAGGGTCTTTAAGAGATTTTATCTCCATTTTAAGTTTTTGTATATTCATAAGTTTATTATTGCGGTTTTATGAAAAAAAGTAAATGCTGTTGCCCTGGGTTCCCTACGATTTGTTCAAGTTTCACTTGATTACAAATCGTTGGAACGGGAGCCTCGATTTAGCACCACTAAACCTACGTTTTTTGCCTCAAATTGTAAAAAAATAGCTCAAAAATTCATTTCATTAGAGATCTTGGACAGGCTCTAAGAGATGCGCGCGTTGGTGTACAAAAGGCAATAGATTTTACATTCAAATGTTTGAAGAGAGAAGCAATTTTAAAAAGGCGATATCGTAAAAGAGACGCTTATGAACAAAGAGCTAGAGAAGAAGGGTATTCTTTTATTGCAGGTATTGATGAAATAGGTCGTGGGTCATTAGTCGGTTCAGTAGTAGCTGCAGCGGTTATTTTGCCTTCTGATTGTCAAATTCTTGATTTAGAGGATTCAAAGATACTTACAAAAAATAAACGCGAAGAGGTGTACGAAGTTATATTAGAAAAGTCTGTAAGTATTGGTATAGGTAGTGTTGACTCTGATTCATTGAACAAAAAGTAGGACATTTTTATTGAGCAATGACAAAAAAATTATATTACGATAGGCTCTTGAACTGTCTTTTTTTAAATGTTAGACTGAAAAAGTGATTTAAAGGATCGTTAGCTCAGTTGGTAGAGCAGCTGACTCTTAATCAGCGGGTCGCGGGTTCGAGCCCCTCACGATCCATTTTTATTAGACCTTTTGCGAAACTAGGACATGATTAAAAATTGTGTTCAATTTTTTCCTAATAAGATAAGGAAAAAAACTTAAAAGTACGCGCTGCTTTGCGAGGCTGTCGTTCTTAGAGCCTGTTAAATGAAGGAGATTAATAATGACGTCGATTGCGAAGATTGATCATTTTGTTAGTGTGGAAGATTCAAGTAATGAGCAAGTTTTATTGCTGTTAAAGCGAGCATCGGCGTTTAAGCAAGGAGTGTTATGGAAGTCTCCTAAAAAGCAAATTTTTGCCGCAAATCTTTTTTTTGAAAATAGCACGCGTACCCATAATAGTTTTCATATTGCTGAGCGTAAGCTAGGGATGGATGTGCTGGAATTTGATGTACAGACAAGCTCACTGCAAAAGGGCGAGACGTTATATGATACGGTGCTAACTTTATCTGCTTTAGGAGTAGATGTAGTCGTTATTAGATCAAGCGTGGAACGTTATTGGGATGAGCTGCTTCAAAGTCCGAGGATTGCTTGCCATATAGTTAATGGTGGCGATGGGAGTGGGGAGCACCCTTCGCAGTGCTTGCTGGATTTAATGACGATTCAAGAGGAGTTTGGCGATTTTTCTGGACTGAAAGTGGCAATTGTTGGCGATTTAGTGCACTCACGTGTTGCGCGCAGTAATATGCAAATGTTAACAAGGTTTGGTGCTGAAGTTTATTTTTCTGGACCAAAGGAGTGGCATCATAAAGAGTTTGATCATTACGGTTGGTTTTTGCCATTGGATGAATTAGTAAGCAAAATCGATGTCTTGATGATGCTGCGTGTGCAACATGAGCGTCATGATGGGAGTCAAAGTTTTTCTAAGGAAGAGTATCATCAAGCTTATGGCTTAACTGAAAAACGAGCAAAGCGATTGCCGGATAAAGCGATTATTATGCATCCTGCTCCGGTTAATCGTGATGTCGAAATTGCGAACTCTCTAGTGGAATCTGCTAAATCGCGGATTGTAGAGCAGATGAGAAATGGTGTCTATGCTAGAATGGCGATTTTGGAAGCGGTGATGAGTGGGTGGGAGAAGTATTATTTGTAACTGGGACAGATACAGATGTTGGGAAAACGTATATTAGTGCTTTGTTAGCGAAAAAAATGAAAGCAAATTATTACAAACCCGTTCTAAGTGGTGCAAAGTGGGTCAATGGCAGACTTATCGCAATGGATGCAAAATTTGTGTTAGATGAGTGTAGAAGAGGTGAGATTCATCCAAATGATTGTGTGAGCTATCTTTTTGAAGAAACATGTTCTCCTCATTTAGCAAGTTGTCATGCAAATATTGCAATCGAATTGAAAAAAATTCGAGAGGATTATCAGAATGTAAAGAAAAAATCAGATTATCTTGTTGTAGAAGGTGCTGGGGGTCTTATTTGTCCTTTGAAAGAAGACGAGCTGATGTTGATTGATGTGATAAAAGAATTGACTCTTCCGATTGTGATTGTAAGCAATTCACATCTTGGTGCGATTAATCAAGTGATGTTGACTGTTGAGTATGCACGTAGCCAAGGAATAAAAATTGCAGGCATTATGATGAATCATTTTGTAAAAGGAGATTTGATTTGTGAGGATAATCTGAAGATGATCGAAAAATTAAGCGGCATTCAAGTGATTGATACCGTTGCGAAGGGGCAAAAAGAGCTAGCAATTTCTGCAAAGAAGTTGACTTCTTTCTTTGAAAAATGAATTTACAAGATAAAGATTTAAAATATATTTGGCATCCATGTTCGCAGATGAAGGATTACGAAGAGCTGCTACCGATTGTAATTGAGCGCGGAGAAGGCGTTTATTTATATGATGACAAGGGACGACGTTTTCTAGATATTATCAGCTCATGGTGGTGCAATCTGCTAGGGCATACCAATCCTGTGATTTCGCAAAGAATTAAGGAGCAGCTGAATAGACTGGAGCATGTGATTTTTGCCAATTTTACGCATTGCGAAGCGATTGAATTATGCGAGCGCTTGGTTCAATATTTGCCAGCTGGGTTGATCAAGTTTCACTTTAATGATAATGGCTCGGCATCTGTCGAGTGCGCGTTGAAGATGAGTTTTCAGTATCAGCAACAGATTGGGCAGATGCAAAGACGTAAATTTATGTGCTTATCAGATGGCTATCATGGGGAAACGCTGGGCGCACTTTCGGTTGGAACGCTTGATTTGTATGCAAAATTATATCAGCCGCTTTTGATCGAAACAAAGCAAATTGTGGCTCCTGATTGTTATCGCTGTCTTTTTCAGAAAGATCGTCAAAATTGTTCATGTGAGTGTTTTATTTTTGCAGAAAAAACTTTTGCTGAGTACGGTGAAACTGCTTGTGCCATGATTGTGGAGCCTTTGTTGCAAGGCAGTGCCGGGATGCGGATGTATCCTTCATTGTACTTGCGAAAGCTGCGAGCTTTATGCAATCAATATGGCGTTTTATTAATTGCCGATGAGATTGCGACCGGTTTTGGGCGCACTGGGAAAATGTTTGCTTTTGACTATGCAAATGTATCGCCGGATATTATGTGTTTGTCAAAGGGTTTGACAGGTGGTTTTTTACCGATGTCGTTGACGATTACAACGGATAGAATTTATCATGCTTTTTATGGTGATTATCATCAACATATTGCCTTTATGCACTCACACACTTATGCAGGAAATCCGCTGGGGTGTGCTGCAGCGCTTGGTGTTTTAGATGTTTTGGAAAATGAAAATATTTTAGATTTGGCCACAAAACGCAGCTTTTATTTAACCAAAAAGTTAAATGAAGCTTTAGGAAATCATCAAAATGTGGGGGAAATTCGCCATCTTGGTTTGATTCACGCCATTGAGTTGGTGGCAGATCGGCAAACTAAAAAAAAGTTCAACTCTAGCTGGCGTATCGGATATCAAATTTATAAAAAAGCCTTGGAATTGGGTTTGCTTTTGCGTCCGCTAGGGGATATTTTGTATTTCAATCCGCCGCTGATTATTACTGAGAGTCAGATCGATGAAGCGGTGGTAAAATGCTTACAAGCCATGGATAGTGTGTTGGGAAAAAGTCGCAATTATGAAAAGCGGTAATCGTTACCATAAATTATGGTTGCTAAAAAAACAAAAAAAAAATTTATATTTAAGCTGTTGGGAAAAAAGCATTTTTCATTGATTTAATAAGGGGGATTATGGCGATCAATAAAAATGCGAAAAAATGTATATTTTGTTTTTAAACTTAGAAGGGGGAAAAATGAAAATGAAAATTAAAAAGGTAATATCGTCCTTGTTTTTAGTTATAGCTGTATGTATTTTTCTAAATTGTACACGAGCTGACGTATTAAAAGTTCAAACGCTGGATGGGGAAGAGGTAGAAGTTCAAGTAACAAAAATGATAAAAACTAATGCTGAAGGTAGTTTTTGGTAAACGACCTTCACATTAAAATCACTACATGGTAATTTTACTCACTTGTATATAATCCCTATGGGGATTGTTAATTCCGATAAAAGAGCACAACAAAATTACTGTGCCAGTCTGGCTCAACAACTGTGTATATCTGAACCGTGGGGATTTCAACAAGAAAAAGCGCAAATATGTACACGCTTCTTTTTGTGGTTAGCATTACAACCAGAAACTGAAAGGGAGCTTGCGGAGTTTATTCAAAGATGGGAAATAGGTCGTCCACTGTTTTTTGGTGAAAATGGAGTCCCTTGCTTAGCTGATGATGTAATTCCAGAAATTACATCTCAAAATATGCTTACTGAAGAAAATCAATCAATCAATCCTACAAGCATATTCGAAATTTTTTATTATGCTAGATCATATATTGGTAGACCTCCTATTTCATATCTTCCAAGCCAGCCTTTAGTACTGCGTTCTGACCCTATTTTTGAGAGAATAGTAATGGAGCTTCGAGCTCAACTAGATGAGTTGCACAATCAATTAGATAAGCAAAACGTTCTTTGGCAATCAGAATTAAAGAAGTCTCATCAACAAAACGAAGCTTTACAACGGCAACAGGAAACTGCCAGGCAGCAAGTTAGTGCTGAATTTCGGCGGCAACAGGAAGATTACAGACATATGGTTCGTCAACAAAACGAAGCTTTACAACGACAAGTTGCTGAATGGTACCGACGAAACGAAGATTCACAACGGCAAGTCAGTCAACTTCAGCGGCATCAGGAAGCTTACGAACGTATGGTTCGTCGACAAAACGAAACTTTACAAAATAGATCGTCGGTACCACCAGCTTTAGCATCATAACCAGTGGCCCCAGTAATTGCGGAGCCAGCAGCAGCAGCTTCTTCAGGCTTGGTTCTTCTCCAAGATAACGGTGAACACGTAACTACTATTGGGCAGCTTGTCTTATTTTTCGGAACCGGTGGATTTAGGGGACAAAATACACCGGTTGAACACCAAGCTGATCTGCTTGATGAGTATATGGTAATGAAAATTGAAGTTAGACCAGCAGGCAGACGAGCATTGATTATGAAAAAAAATCCGATTGCGGTGCAGCCAGCCATACAATCTTAGAGATCAAGGTCATCGTGAAGCAATATATGAGTAATCGACCATTAAAGCAGGGCAACAGCATTTACTTTTTTTCATAAAACCGCAATAATAAACTTATGAATATACAAAAACTTAAAATGGAGATAAAATCTCTTAAAGACCCTCGCCGAACTTC
>JAIRLR010000072.1 GCA_031259195.1 Streptococcaceae bacterium
GTAGCACGGTAATTGAGGTTTTTACTTTTGGAACAAAGTTTCGTTGTGTATAGAGAAAAGTAAGTACCAAGTATAAGGTACGCGAAACAAGCGGAAAGTAAATGCTGTCGCCCTGGTATTTCGCTTATCATCAAAAGAATAACATCCTTTGCAGTGAAGATTACATTGATTAGTTAAGTGAACATAAGCACTGGCAATTTCATTTTTCTTGTAAGTAAAAGGTTTAATTGAGAGAAAATTGTTTTCCATCAGAAATTGTAAAAGTTCTCTAATATCTTTATTTTTCAAATTCGGCTTAAAAAAAGGATCAGAGGCAATTTTTGCAAGTAATTTGGAAGCTTCTTCAGATAAACCAGCAAGAGCATTATTTTCAAAATGATAGATTACATTGACTCCCTTTACCTTTGTTTGCGCTGTATTTTTATTAAGATACATTTTTTCTTATATTCTCCTTTTTACTGATAAAAAAAGAAATCAATATTGTAATTACAAAAATTGCACAAAAGGTCATAAGCGCAGATGAAAAATTAACATTGAACGAAATATTTGTAACATCTAAATTATGAGTAGTAGCAAACTTTTTTGTATTATTTATAATTATTTTCTCATTTTGAGGATTATATAAATTTTTAATATAAAAATAAAAAACTAAAGAATAAATTGCGGAGCCACAAAAATTTAATATTATTTTTTGCAGCTTTTGCAAATTTAAAGAGCATGAAATACAAGCTAAAAATACTGAAACTAAAAGAATAGGCAAAATTTCTATAGTCAACAAGATAGAAAAGGCGTTCATATTTTTAACTAGTATAAAATTTAAAATTAAAAGAATAATTAGCAAAATAAATGAAATAAGCCCTATACTTTTTTTAATTTCTTTTTTCACTAAATAGTACCTCCGTTTTTATTTTTGAAATTTCTAGAAATCAGCAATTCCTTATTTTAAATAATAACCATTAAGTTATAGATAGCATGTAAACTGACTGATAAACCGATACCTTTTAAAAATTTAGCAACAATACAAAGAAATATTCCCATTGGCAGTCGATAGTATAAATTATCTATGATTGGTTCATTTAAATGGGCAATAAAAGCAAACAATACGCTACTAAAAATAATAGCAAGCCAATCATTGTAATTGGCTTTTACTATTTTAAAAATAATATGTCTATAAATGTATTCTTCGCCACATGCAACTACTAAATAGTGAGTTATTAAGTTCACAAGAATATCAATGTTATCAAATTTACTTGAATACTTTAAGAAATAAAATATTGAAAACGGTATAAATGTTAATCCAAAAATAAAAAGTTGCCTTAAAATTTGGTTAATACTCGGTGTAATTGTTTTGAAGATTTTTTTTTCAACAAAAAACGGAATGACTATCATGCTGATTATGCATGGCAAAGTCATGTGAATAAAAAAACTTAAATTTTCTACATGTATCAAGTGAAAAGATACAATTATAATATTGAAACATAAAGTAGTTAATATGGATACGGCAAATCCATTGAACAAGGTCTTTTTTTTAGAATTAAACATCAATAAATAACTTTCTAAGCACCTGTTGACTTATCTGTTTATGGATGAAATCCCGTTATACAAAGGGAACAGGGTAGGTTTTTTAACGCTAAAGTACAGCTTCTAGATAATAGATTAAAAGAAATTTTGTTTTCAAAATTTCTTACAAAGTGCGAAAAATTGACACAAATTTCGCCATTGCGGAGACAAGTTAACAGGTTCTAAACAATAAATTAAGTAAAACTAATGTGTAAATTAAATTCGAACGTTTTTTTTAATTTCTTTAATCCACTGATTATAACCTGCACTTACACAAATAACAGCTCCAGTACTTGCGCATCCAATTTTTACCGATTTTTTTATTCCAAATTTCAACATAAAATCTTTCCTCCTTTTTAAATAATCTTTCATCTGACCCGTCATTTATATTTTTTCTTGTTTTTGTACAGGGCTTATTGCCAACTACCCTGATTCTTTATCCTTTTTTAATGAGTCACAACACAAACAACCCACCAAACTCCCTTTTCATTTTATCAAGGTGCGTTTGCTCGGTTAGAAGAACATTCTCTATTAATAATTATTATATATGCTAGTCTGTGGTCATTATGGACACCCTCTTTCTCGTTTGTCAAATTATTTAATCTACCAACACTGTGATAATATCATAACTAAAAATAATTTTCAAACAAAAATATATATCTGCGCCAAACGCATGAGAGCCTGTTAACTTGTCTTCATAATGGAAACAAGTTAACAGGCTTATGATGTTTTTGATTATAAACCTGAATTAAACTATCGACCTCGTCCATGGCAGTTCTTAAACTTTTTACCACTACCACATGGACATGGATCATTTCTACCTATGCCAGCGTATGGATCACTTTTCTGTGCATGTGGACGGCGGACTTTGTCTTTAGTAACCACACCTTCGCCGCGTTCAAGTTCAGAATGTCTTGCTTTTCCTTGCGAAATTTGCTCACGCTGAACATTTTGGTGAATTGCCGCCTTCATAAATAAACGCGTCACCTCATACTCAACGGCGCCAATCATATCCTGAAACATTTGATAACCTTCAGTTTGATATTCCACTAACGGATTATTCTGACCATATGCTCTAAGGCCAATTGACTGGCGCAACTGATCCATCGCATCAATATGATCCGTCCACTTATCATCGACAACACGCAAGATAACAACTTTTTGAAACTCGATCAACTGCTCTGATGTGCTTAAACGCAAGACTTGTTGATTATAAACCTCTTCAGCACGTTTAAACAGATAATCTTTCATCTCAGCAGGTGATTTGCCTTCAATATCACTTAGCGAAATGGTATTTTCATTAACCAAAGTTGTTCCAGCAAAATTTACAATATCTTTTAAATCCCAGTTTTTACTTTCTTCATCCTGCGTATGAGAGTCCACTACACGAATAATAGCACGTTTTACCATTGAAAGAATTACATTACCCAAATCTTTATTAGCAGTAATCACCTCATACCGCTGTCCATACATAATCTCCCGCTGCTCGCGCATAACATCATCATACTGCAAGACATTTTTACGCGTATCATAGTTATTTCCTTCAACACGTTTTTGCGCAGACTCAACTTGCTTGGTCAAAAGTTTAGATCGAATGACCGCATCCTCCTCATCCATCTTCATCCGATCAAGCAACGCTTTAATCCGCTCAGAACCAAAGCGCCTCATCAAGTCATCTTCTAAAGATAGATAAAACTGCGAAACGCCAGGATCTCCTTGCCTGCCAGAACGACCACGCAGCTGATTATCAATCCGGCGTGACTCATGACGCTCTGTCCCAACAACAGCTAAGCCTCCAAGCTCTTTTACACCAAGTCCTAGCTTGATATCTGTTCCCCGTCCAGCCATATTTGTGGCAATGGTTACGGCACCCTTTTGCCCAGCGTTCATAATGATGTCAGCTTCTTTAAAGTGATTCTTGGCATTTAACACTTCGTGAGGAATTTTTTCCTTATTTAACATATTAGAAATCAACTCAGACGTTTCAACCGCCACCGTACCCACTAAAACAGGCTGACCTTTGCGATGACGTTCTTTAATATCCTCGACCACCGCTTTAAATTTAGATTGCAATGTTGGATACAGCAAGTCTGGATGATCAATCCGCGCTACTGGACGATTAGTTGGAATCTGAATAATTTGCATATTATAAATTTCACGAAACTCTTCTTCCTCTGTCTTAGCGGTCCCAGTAGTTCCTGCCAACTTTTTATACATCCGAAAATAATTCTGGAAAGTAATCGACGCTACCGTCTTTGACTCATCCTCAATATCAACACCCTCTTTGGCTTCAACTGCTTGGTGCAGACCGTCTGACCAACGACGACCATCCATAATCCGCCCAGTAAACTGATCGACAATCATCACCTTGCCATCAACTATTACATAATCGATTTCATTGATCATAATATAATTAGCACGTAGTGCATTATCGATATGATGGGTTATTGCCGTATTTTCCAAGTCATATAAGTTTTCAAGATTAAACATCTCTTCGGCTTTATTAATTCCTGCTTCAGTTAAACTAATCGTTTTTGACTGAACATCAATTTTAAAATCAACATCTTTTTCCTTGCTTAAACTCTTTGCAAAGTGATCCGTGCGTGTGTACAAAGCAGTGCTACTTTCTGCTTGACCAGAAATAATCAACGGCGTTCTAGCTTCATCAATAAGAATAGAATCCACTTCATCAACTAAAGCAAAGTTTAGGGGACGTTGTACCATTTCATTGGCATAAACTACCATATTATCACGCAAATAATCAAAGCCTAGCTCACTATTTGTTGAATAAGTGATATCCGCAGCATAAGCTTCTCGTTTTTCTTCCGGTGATTTTGAATTAATATTTAAACCAACAGTCAAACCTAGCCAGTTATACAATTCACCCATCTCGCTAGCATCCCGCGTTGAAAGGTATTCATTGACTGTAACAACATGAACCCCTAAACCTGTTAAAGCATTTAAATACACCGGCATTGTTACCGTTAAAGTTTTACCTTCACCGGTACGCATTTCGGGAATATCACCATCATGAAGAACAATTCCACCCATAATTTGGACATGATATGGGAAAAGTCCTAACACTCGACGAGCAGCTTCTCGAACAGTTGCAAAAGCTTCTGGAAGCAAATCATCTAAACTTTCGCCATTTTGATAACGCTTTTTATATTCTTCTGTCTTTGCCTTAAGATCCTCATCAGATAGAGCAGCCATCGTTTCTTCATAGCTTTCAACTTCCACTGCCAATTTATCTAAACGATGCAATTCACGTTTATCATTTTCAATAATTTTCTTTATAATATTTGCCATCTTTTTTAACTCCTTAGAGCGTGTTTATCATCTTGGACAACTCTTATACTTCATATCAAAATTGAGTTTAACATTCTTCACTAACCCTTACAATAAACACGTTTTCAGAGCTTATTAAGCAGCTGTGATTTTTATTATTTTGGCTTTGATTTTTTGTAAAAACTTTTCATCATGCTCAATCAATAACATTGAAGGCTTAACTTCCATTATCAGCTGTTCTAAGAACCTGTCCAAGATCTCAAAATGATGAATAATTTTGGCTCTTTTTTCACACTTTTTCGTTAAAAAGCCTCGAAATAGCACCACTATTCCTGCGT
>JAIRLR010000152.1 GCA_031259195.1 Streptococcaceae bacterium
CAAGAAGATGGGAGCACCTTGCTGGAAAGACTTTTAAAAAAAGTATAGCACACCTTCGTCAAGCAGATGGTCGCGACGAAAATACCACCTTTTGTATCGTGGATGCTCAAAGCGTGAAAAACGCCGATAATGCTGAAGAAAAAGGCTACGATGGCGGCAAACCGAGTAGGTACATCCTGCCTAAACTCTGTCAAGCTTCGCTTGTCAATCGTTAAGGCAATTCGCAAAATTTCTGGAATTAAATGTCATATTGCTGTTGATTCCATCTTTTCCCCATGCAATTCATGTAACAACAGCGAATATTAGTGATAAAGCAGGAGCGGTCGAGATGTTTGAGAAAGCTCGCACTTTTTTGCCAAGAGTGGAAAATATCCTTTGTGATGGCGGATATATTGGACAACCTTTTGCGGATAAGATTAAGAACATTTTGGGTTGTCCTGTCGAAGTTGTTAAGCGTTCAGATGAACATAATTTTAAAGTGATTCCAAAGCGCTGGGTGGTAGAGCGGTGTTTTGCTTGGTTAGAAAAGTCTAGGCGATTGTTCAAGAATGTTGAGCGAAAACTTTCCACAAGTAAGCAGATGGTGGTGCTGGCGTTTTTAGGTCTTCTTATAAAAAGATGAGATCTTGGACAGGTTCTAAAACGTTGCATTAAATTTTACTAGATGCTATAAAAAGTCTATGAACAATAAAAAACGAATAGCGAAACTAAAACCCACAGAATATTTAGAACTTTTTGGCATTCCCAAGCCCACATTTGATCAAATGCTCCAAATTCTTGAAAAAGCATTTAAGGAATTGCATAAACAAGGAGGTCGGCCATCGCGCTTAAGTGTTTTAGATAAATTAATCATCATGTTAGGTTACTATCATGATTACCGCACGATGCAAAATATTGCATTTGACTACGGAGTTTCAAAAAGTCGTGTTTGTGATGCAGTAAAATGGACCGAAGAAACACTTATCAAAGATGACGCTTTTAGTTGCCTTCAAAGAGAAATCTAATAAAAAATGATACAAAAATTCAATTTGTTATTTTAGATGCCACTGAATGTGAAACTTAAACGTCCGAAAAAAAACAGAAAAAATCCTACTCTGGGAAACAAAAACGCCATACTATCAAAGATCAAATCCTCATCGACGGATTGAGCGGTAAAATTATTTGTGTGAATGAATCCAAAGGAGCGGTGCATGATTTTAAATTGTTCCAACAAAACAAAGTGCATTTATTAAAAAATCTTTTATTAATTGCAGATAAGGGATATCAGGGAATCGAGCAAATGCATGCGTTCACCCTCATTCCTTTTAAAAAGCCACGTAAAAGAAATTTGAGTCCCAAACAAAGGAAATGGAATCGAATGATTTCGAAAGTTCGGATTTTTATTGAGCCTGTTAATCGTTGGATGAAGCGTTTTAAGATCTTTAAGTATCGGTATCGAAATAAGCAACGTAAACATTTTTTAAGATTTTCTTTAATTTGTGGATTGTTTAATTATGATTTAGGGTTTTAGAACAGGTCTAATGAATTTAACAAATAAGGAGATCACATGACTAGTAGTTTATTAGCACAAAAGGTAAAGATTTGGATTTATGAGGCAGGTGAGTTGGTGCAAGAGCTTGAGAAAGGTCAGCTGCAAGTTTCATCTAAGTCTTCTCGTAGCGATTTAGTGACCAATGTAGATCAAGAAGTTCAAAGGTTTTTAGTTGCAAAAATCGAGAATGAATTTTCAGAGGATAAAATTTTAGCAGAAGAAGATGGAAAAAGCTCTCTAGCTGATATGAGCGGACGCGTTTGGTTGATTGATCCGATTGATGGGACAATAAACTTTGTTTTCCAACGAGAAAACTTTGCAATTATGATAGGTGTTTATGAGGATGGCATTGGAAAACTCGGGTTTATTTATGATGTTATGCGTGGAGAATTGTATTGGGGCGGCGCTGGGCTTGGCATTTTTTGCAATGAAAAAAAGTTAGAATCTCCTAAAAATCTTGGAGCTAAAGATGGTTTGTGGTCAGTTAATGCTGGAATGTATGCACAAAATATCAATAATATTCAAGCTATTGGAGAAAGCTCAATGGGTGTACGAATGATTGGCTCCGCTGGACTTGAGTTTATCAGCATGCTCAGAGGAAAGACAATTGGCTATATATCTAATTTGTGTCCATGGGATTATGCACCAGGTGTGGTTTTGATTAAAGAGTTTGGCTTTAAAGCTAGTGGTTTAGATGGTTTAGCGCTTGTATTTGATGGGCAACAACGATTTATTGCCGCTACCGCTCAAGCATATAATGAAGTGATGAAATAGTTTTCCATTAGTTGCAGCACGATGTGTTAATATTAATCAAAATGATAATAGAGAGATAGGAAATTAAGTTGAGAAAAAAAGTTATAAAACGTTTTTTATATGGTTTTTCTGCTCTTTCATTACTACTAACTTTAACGGGTTGTGGTACAGAAAAGATCAGTGCTCATTCAACTGGTGCATGGGAAAAATTTGTCTGGTTTTTTGCTAGTTTGATAAAGTTTTTATCTTTTGGCGGTTCGATGGGGATCGGAATTATTCTTTTAACATTAATTATTAAAACGGTCTTATTTCCCTTGATGGCTTTTCAGATGAAATCAACTAAAAAGATGCAGGAAATCCAGCCAGAGATCAAAAAAATTCAGCAAAAATATCCTGGAAAAGATATGGAATCGCGGCGTTCGCAAAGTGAAGAGATGCAGCGAATGTATTCCGAAAACGGCGTTAATATGTACGCTGGCTGCCTACCGTTATTAGCGCAGATGCCGTTTTTATGGGCATTGTTTCAATCGATTTCGAAAGTTGAAGAAATTCATAGCGGACATTTTCTATGGCTAGATCTTGGGCAGTATGATCCTTACTATGTTTTACCAGTGCTGGCGGCTATTTTTACTTTTATAAGTAGTTGGTTGTCAATGAAAACAGCGCCGGAGCAAAATGGGATGACCAAATCGATGACTTATGTTATGCCAGTAATGATTTTCTTGATGGCGTTTCGGATATTTAGTGGGGTGGCTTTATATTGGGTAGTGCAAAATATTTATCAAGCAATTCAGACACTGTTAATCAATAATCCATTTAAAATTGAAAAAGAAAGACAAGCCAAAATTCAAGCAGAACGTGACTTAGAAAAAGCCAAACTTAAAGTTATGAAAAAAGCGTTGAAGAAAAAATAAGTGCTATATGTTCAGCAAAATTTACTGCCTACTTTAAAGTCTTTAGAACCTGTTAACTTATCTCCAATTGCGAACTGCCTTAACGATTGACAAGCGTAGCTTGACAGAGTTTAGGCAGGACGTACCTACTCGGTGTGACTTTTCTGGTAATGCTTGCTTTTCTTCGTTAAAGGACCTGTCGGGTTCTTTACGATTTGTTCAAGCTTTGCTTGATTACAATTTGGTAAACGGGGTTCATCAATAGACAGACAAGTTAACAGGTTCTTTGCGAATTTAATTAGTTTAGATTTTTTATTTTAATTTTCCATTTATCCATTCCAGGATATGATTGCCCCAGACTTTTAAGAAGAATTGACGTTTGACGTTATCGTTGGTAACCATTTGATAGCTATTATTTTGCTGATCTGGTAGCAAGTATCCTAGTTTGTCGTCTTTTAGCTGAATTTTGACTTTACCTGCTTTTTCATCTTTTTTCACAGGAGCAGTAAATGTTTTTTTCTTATCTTTACTCCAAGCAACCTGAAGTTTGTCTTTGTTCATATCATCGCGAACCCAAGTTGTAACGCTTTCATCTATTACAAGGGGAACATTATCTTTTTTACCATCTTTTACAGGTGATTTTTTAGCTTGAGCTAGTGTGTTACCTTTAAAGATAATTTTTTCTTGTTTCCAGTTATCATATACAAAGTCCATTAGTTCAGCGGTCTCAGTGTAACGAGCTCCACTATTGGTATCATCGCCATTAGCATGAAGGACAACGGTTACGATGCGCTGATTTTTTTTCAAACAAGTTCCGACAAAGCACTGCCCAGCAAGCTCGCTTGTTCCTGTTTTTAATCCGTCAACACCTCCATATTCCCAGTTCATTTCAGGCAACATACCATTCCAGTTTTTCATTTCAAATTCTGAATAAGTTCCTGTTCCAAACTTCTCGCTTGTTTTTTTGCTGACTTCTAAAATTTCTGGATAGTCTTTGATTAGATGGTATGCAACCACGGCAATATCGTGAGCGCTCATCATATTTTCTTGATCTTCTTTACTGCCTGGCATGCGATATTTTTCAGGGATAAAAGAGTTGCTTAACCCTGTGGAGTTAATGAGTACGGCATTTTTAATGCCCCATTTTTTAAGATGGTCTTTCATTAATTTTACAAACTTAACTTCACTGCCGGCGATTTTTTCTGCTAAAGCAATAACGCTAGAACTAGCAGAGGCGATCATACCGCTATCAAACAGCTCTCTAACGGAGTAGCTCGTTCCTTTTTCAAGAGGGACGTTGGATAAATCTGTATTTAAAGTTAATTCGTAAGGGTATTCTTTGATAGGAATTTTATCAGTCCAGTTTAATTTCTTTTGATGAATCCACTCCAGAATAATATAAGATGATAAAATCTTTGTAACAGAAGCCAGCGCCAATAGTTTATTGGCATTTTTGGCATAAAAGATTTTTCCTGTTTTTTGGTCAAAAGCAAATGCTGCTTTAGCATCAACTTTAAAACTAGCTGGTTTGGTATAAGTCAGTGTGGCACATATTGATAAACCTAGTGCGCCAATGAAAACAGTTACTGCAGCTTTTATCATTAGTCTTTTTAATTTCATTAATTTATTTCTCCTGAGAATACTATTTTTTCGGAATACTAATTAAAAACGTTGTTCCTTTTTTTATTTTACTTTCAACGGATATTTTTCCATTATAATTTTCAATTAACTGCTGTGCAATAGCTAAGCCTAAGCCATTACCGCCTTTTTTGCGAGCGCGTGCTTTGTCTACACGGTAAAAGCGATTAAAGATTTTATTTAAGTCTTCTTGAGCAATTCCTTCGCCGTAATCGTGAATAGAGATTTTAACTTCTTTTTCATCTGACTTCGCGGTAATATCTACTTGCTGCTTATTTGCAGAGTACTTGATGGCATTATCAAAGATGATGATAACTATCTGTTCTAGATGATTGCGATAAATGGCAGCTTGGGTATTTTTTGCTAATTTATCTATTAAATTTAACTTAAACTCTGGATAAAGCATCCGAAAGTTATTGATTATTTGGATAAGAGTTGTTTTAACCTTTGTTACTTCTTTTAGATAACGCACATCTAATTGTTTTGCGCGTGTTAATTCTAGCATTTCTTGAATAAGATTTTTCATTCGTTCAATTTCTTTTAAGCTTACTTGTAAAGCTTCTTCTAAAACTTTTGGATCGTCTTTTCCCCAACGATTAAGCATACTTAGCTGTCCTTGAATAATGGCAACAGGGGTTCTTAATTCATGAGAGACATCTGAAACAAACTGTTCTTGCTGATTAGTATATGAACGCATCCGCTCTAGCATTTTATTAAAAATTTTGGCTAAGTCTTCTAACTCATCGTTTGTTTTGATTTTTTCCATTTGCAGATCTGATTGCGGATCTTGACTGATTGCTTCCATTGTATCTCGCAGGGTGCGAATTGGTTTTAAAAAACGTGAAGCTAGGATGTATCCTAAAGTGCTGCTTAAAAACAGCGCTATTATTTCTAAGCTCATTAAAGCAATTAACAGTCCTTTGCGGATATCATAAAAGCTTGAAAGTTTGTCAGAGACTTGAAGATAACCAACTACCCTTTTCGTTTTATCAGAAACTAAACTTTTCGTTATTAGCAAACCATTTTTATTAAAAGGCAAAAAGGGAGAGCTTTTTGTATCTTTTTGCCAAGTTTTCTCTTTAGAAGTGTATAGCATCTTTTTTTTGGCATTAAAAATACCCACAGCTATCGAAGGTTGCTCTGAAATTGAAACAAAGCGATTGATATCTGCTTGCTTTTTATTTATTAAGCCTTCAGCACTTAATAGTTTAATTACTTTATCATTTGTTAATTCGCGATCGGCTTTTTTTAGGCAACTTTTAATTTTTACGATCGTTCGTTCCATTTTTTGCTGTTCTTCGATAATAACCAAGTTTAAAGCAGATCTATAGGTTATGACAACAAAGATGCTCAAAATGATAAAAATAAAAATTGAACTAGCAAAAGCCCACTTTATAGCTAAAGATAGACCTTTTTTATTGTTTTCTTTTTGTTTCATGTGCGCATAACATATCCTAAGCCACGCACTGTTTGAATATAACTATCTTCCCCTGGAAGGTCGATTTTATTTCTTAAATAACGAACATATACATCGACAACGTTGGTTTCAATATTGTTATTTTCATAACCCCAGACCATTTCTAATAATTTTTCACGTTCTAAGACAGTGTTCACATTTTCCATTAATGTTAATAACAATTCATACTCACGTTTTGTTAAATTGATCACTTCATTTCGTCGACGAACTAAACGATTTTCTTTTTCAACAATGATATCACGATAATCTACGGTGGTTTGCTGTTTATTTGCTTTTTTATCGCCGCTTTCAATATCAATGCGGCGAAGTAAAGCGCGCAAACGAGCTAATAACTCCTCAATGGCAAATGGCTTAACAATATAGTCATCTGCACCATGATCTAAACCAGATACGCGATCCATAATATCATCGCGTGCGGTAATCATAATAATCGGAGTGTTTTTCATTTGACGGATTCTACGTGTTACCTCTAAGCCATTTAACTCAGGCAGCATTAAATCCAACAAAATAGCATCCCAATTATTATTTAACACCTCTTCTAGTCCTGTGCGTCCATTGTTTTGAATTTCAGTATCATACCCCTCATGTTGCAATTCCAGCGAAACAAAGTTTGCTAAGTTCTCTTCATCTTCAATAATTAATATTTTTGCCATGTTATATTTTCTCCTTCCATTTCAATTATTTCTCTTTATGCCACGAGTAGTGAAAATCTCCATCTTTATCTATGCGTTTATAAGTATGAGCGCCAAAGTAGTCTCGCTGAGCTTGAATCAGATTGGCTGGCAGTTTTTCGGCGCGGTAACTATCATAATAAGCAATAGCGCTAGAAAATGCGGGCACAGCAATACCGACTTTAACAGCTTCCATAACAACTTCGCGAGTCGCTTGTTGATAATCTTTAGTTACTTCTGTGAAGTAATCATCTAACAAAAGATTTTCAAGTTTTGGATTAGTTTGATATGCGTCTGTAATTTTTTGTAAGAACTTAGCGCGAATAATACAACCAGCGCGCCAAATTTGAGCAATCTCGCCAAATGGTAATTGCCAACCATATTCTTTTGAAGCCACTCTTAACTGGGCAAATCCTTGAGTATAACTCATGATTTTAGCAAAGTAGAGGGCTTTGCGGATTTTTTCAGTAAATTGGTTTCTTCCGCCTTCAACTTTATAATATGGATCTATTGCTGCTTTTGCTAAAATTTTGCTGGCTTTTACTCTTTCTTCTTTATAGGAAGAAATATAACGAGCAAAGACTGATTCTGTAATTAGTGGCAGCGGTACTCCTAAGTCAAGTGCACTTTGTGATGTCCATTTGCCCGTTCCTTTATTAGCAGCAACATCTAAAATAACATCAACTATTGGTTTATTAGTTCCTATGTCATCGATACGCTCTAAAATATCGGCGGTAATTTCAATTAAATAAGATTCTAGTTCGCCATAATTCCATTCTTTAAAAGAATCACCAATCATGTCAGGACTAAAACGAAGGAGTTGCTGTTGCAGAGCAAAACTTTCAGCAATTAGCTGCATATCGCCGTATTCAATGCCGTTATGAACCATTTTTACAAAATGGCCGGCCCCGTTT
>JAIRLR010000161.1 GCA_031259195.1 Streptococcaceae bacterium
TGGGGCATTGAGAATCAGGTTCATTGGGTGTTAGATGTAATTTTTGATGAGGATCATTGTCGTATGAGGAAGAAAAATAGTGCGAAGAATATGAGTGTTGTGCGGCATCTGGTGCTAAAAGAGAAAGAAGGCGATTTTATCGCATAAATATTTGATGAAAGTGATGAAAATCGCTTAAATGGAAAAAATATTAGATGATAGAAAGTCGTATGCGATGGCCCTGAAGTCCTACTCCGGCAATTCCCGTAAATAAACCGACTGTTTCTATCTTTTGCAAACGCAAAATATGAAAACATCCATTTAACCATCGATTCATAATCATAGTGCTTACATACTGATTTCTATATTCTTTAATTTTTTTTAAATCTTGATTCCAATCACTAATCAAATAGTTAAACAACTCAATCATGCCTGCATTTTCATGGCAAAGACAATCATCATTTACAAAAAATTGAGACATTCTTTCTATCAATTGATGTACTAACTTTTCAGTTTGTTGCTAAATTCTTTCATTAGGCAATATTTTTATTACCGTTAATCGTGCCGAGATTAAACCAGGCAAGCCCCAACATAAACGATAATCCTCTTGAGAGGACAAATGATCAAATTCATAGACAAGAAGATTTTCAATCAATGTCCTCAATGTTTGACTGGGCATTAATTCGTATAAACTTGTTAAACCTCTAACGATTCCTGATACACCATGTGCAAATCCAATTTTAAGGTCATTAACGTCTTGTTTACGCCATTTTTCTATAAATAAATTCCCTTGTTTATTTAAAATCTTTCGTAACTTTTCTGAATGAGTCATTTTATATGTTTCGACCAATAAAGTCAGAATACTCGCTTCCCCGTTTATCCAATCATTAGAATCAACTTCGAAAAATTTTTCAGCAGTGATTTCTTGAACCGTATCATCAATATAAGAAATAAATTCAGATTTTCCTGTATTTTTTAACTCTGACAAAATAGGAAAAAAGGGTGAAAGGCGACCTTGATAAGCAGAAACAAATTTTTGCTGATTTTTAGAAATATTGATTGCTGATTGAATAAGTACTTTATAAAAATCAATATACTTTTCTTCTTTTGTCTGAACAAAAAGTTCATAAAAAAAGAAAGCAAGCCCTGATAAACCATCATATAAACCTTCATTCGCCGGACGAATTCCTAACTGTTCACTTTTAGCTAAAAAATCTAGTGTCGCAAAGGAAACTTCGTTATGAGCTTCATTCCAAGCTGCCTTTTTCATTAGGTCATCAGCAATTTCTTTCGCTAATGCAGTACCATTTACTTTCGCCTCTTTCTTTAGTAATAGAAAAACAACTTTTCGATTTATGAGCGAAACATCCTCAAAACAATCCAGTGTCACCAACAAATAATCAATTTGACGCTCAATTTCATCTTTATTAAGAGCCTGTTAACGAAGAAAAGCAAAAAATTACCAAAAAAAGTCGCGATTACGTAGATCGTTAACAAGTTCTTATTTCGCAAAAGTTCTTAAAACATGCCTAATTTTTCTTTCAAAATTAATGAATCATCTTTTACCTTATGGTACAATTTTAAATGAACGTTTACGTTGCCAATTTAAAAAAGTAATTTTTACTAAGTTAGGAGATAAGCACTCATGAATTATATTTGGATAGCTATTACAATTATTGCAGTATTTATTATTTCTTATGTAATAGGATCAATAATTCGTAAAAAAAACCAAACGCGTTTAGATGCATTAGAAGAAAGAAGAGAAAAACTGCTTGATCTACCAGTGGTGGAAGAGATTGAGGAAGTTAAGCGTATGCATTTAGTAGGGCAGTCGCAAAATACATTTCGTGAGTGGAACCAAAAATGGACCGATATTTCAACAAGTTCCTATGCTGATCTAGAGACACAAATTCTTGATATTGAAAATATGAATGATCGCTTTCGTTTCTTTAAGGCTAAGCATTCAATTGAAACTGCTGAGCATCAACTAGCTTATATGGAGCAAGAAGTTGAAGATATTCGTAGTGGGTTGAAGGATCTGCGTGAATCTGAAGAACGCAATTCATTAGCTGTTCAAGAAACATTAGATGTTTATGAAGAGTTAAAAAAGCACCTTGCAGATAAAAAAGATTCATTTGATAAGGCAGCAGAAGAGCTCGAAAAACAACTTTATAATATTGAAATTGAGTTTGCTCAGTTTGTAACTTTAAACACAACTGGCGATCCTATAGAAGCGCGTGAAGTTTTATTACAAGCCGAACAGCACACCTTTGAGTGGAAAGAAAAAATGGAAAAAATTCCTAAGTTTGTTGAAGAACTAAGAGAAATTTTTCCCTCTCAAGTTGAAGAAATTGAAACAGGATATCATCAACTGTTGATGCAAAATTATATTTTCCCGGAAGAGAATAAAAACATTGAAGATAGTCTTAGCCATATAAAAGATGAGATCAACGATTCTTTTGATGCCGTGAAAAAAATAGAGTTGGATACGGTTGAAACATTGAGCCGCTCAATTGATGGCGAGATTAATGATTTGTATGATGTTCTTGAGCATGAAATCAAAGCTCGTAAATATGTTTTAATAAATCGAAAACAAATCCAAGAGTATATTGAGCATGCTAAGAAAAATAATCGGCAATTACTGATTGAGCTGGATCATGTTTCACAAAGTTATACATTAAATAACAATGAAATAGGACGAGCGCGAGGATATCAGTCAGAAATCGAAGAGCTCGAAAAGAAAAAAGAAGATTTATTGCCGCAAATTGACAATCATCAAATTCCATACTCACAAGCGCAAAAGTTCTTTAAACATAGCTACAAAGTGCTAGATGATATTGAGTCAAATCAGGTTCAAATTTTTGAGGATGTTAAAAACTTACGTGTCGATGAAAAAGAAGCCTCTGAAAAGTTAGATGACTTCGAATTTCAATTACGGAATATCAAACGTTTTGTGGAAAAGCAGCGCTTACCTGGATTGCCAGCAGATTATTTAGAATTTTTCTTTGTTGCTAGTGATCGAGTAAAAGAGTTGGCTAATGAATTAAATAAAATTCGAATTGATATGGACGAAATTCACCAGCTAGTGAAATACTCATCGGAAGATATTGATCGCCTAAGACAAAAAACAGATGAGCTTATTGACTCGGCAGCTTTAGCAGAGCAAATTATGCAATACGCTAATCGTTATCGCTACACAAATGCACGGGTGGAGAATGCAATCGACAAAAGTCTGATGCTGTTTACTCATGAGTATCGTTATAAAGAGGCATTGGATGAAATCGGTACAGCCTTAAACGAAGTTGAGCCTGGAGCGTTTAGCCGAATTGAGAACTTTTATTACAACAACCGAGACTTTGCATAGTGATGTAAGAACCTGTTAACTTGTCTGTCTATTGATGGATTTTCTGATAATTTTTTGCCTTTTTTCGTCAAAAGATATGCCTAAGTTCTTTACGATTTGTTCAAGCTTTGCTTGATTACAAATCGTTAGAACGACAGCTTCGATTTAGCACCAACGCGCAGCTTCCCTACGTTTCCGGTGAAAGAAAACTTCGTTTTCTTTTATCTGTTACCTAGAAGCTTATGCTTAAGCCTAAAAATGCATAAAAGTTTCTCAAAAAAACCTGGCAAGTTTACAAGTTGTTTTGAGCTTAATTGATTACAAACTTGGTAAACGGGGTTCATCAATAGACAGACAAGTTAACAGGCTCTTATAGAGTGTGTCTAAAAGGAGAAAGTCTTGCATGTCAAAGCCGATGATTGAGTTAAAAAATATAGTTAAGCAGTATGATCAAGATACGACTGTTTTAAGGAATGTTAATCTTGAGATCGAGCAAGGAAAGTTCTATACTTTACTTGGTACTTCCGGCTCGGGCAAGACAACGATTTTGCGTATTATTGCTGGCTTTGAAGAGGTAACAAGCGGCGAGGTTTTGCTTAATGGCAAAAGCATCAATGACGTCCCTGCTAATAAACGTCCGGTGAATACAGTTTTCCAAGATTATGCTTTATTTCCGCATATGAATGTTTTTGAAAATGTAGCTTTTGGTTTAAAAATCAAAAAGTTCAAAAAGGACGTTATCAAGGAAAAAGTTCAAAAAGTTTTGCAAATGGTGCAGTTATCAGGCTTTGAAAGTCGTAAAATTTCGGCAATGAGTGGAGGCCAGAAGCAACGAGTGGCCATTGCCAGGGCTTTAGTTAATCAGCCGCAAATATTGTTGTTAGATGAGCCATTGGCTGCTCTTGATTTAAAATTGCGCACAGAGATGCAGTATGAGCTGCGTGAGTTGCAACAACAACTAGGGATAACCTTTGTTTTTGTAACCCATGATCAGGAAGAAGCGCTTGCAATGAGTGATTGGATTTTTGTGATGAATGATGGAAAGATTGTGCAAAATGGAACGCCAGTTGATATATACGATGAGCCGATTAATCATTTTGTAGCGGATTTTATTGGTGAATCTAATATTATTGCTGGCGTTATGATTGATGATTATTTGGTAGAGTTTGTGGGAAAGCGCTTTGAAGCCACTGATGGGGGCATGCGAAAAAAAGAGTTGGTGGAGGTCGTGATTCGACCGGAAGATCTGTCGGTTGTTGCTCCTGAGCAAGGAAAGCTTATTGTTAAGGTTGATACACAGCTTTTTCGCGGAGTGCATTATGAGATTATTGCTTATGATAAAGAGGGCAATGAGTGGCTGATCCACTCAACACGCAAAGCAAAGGTGGGTGAGGAGATCGGTTTGTATTTTGAACCAGAAGATCTTCATATTATGCGCTTTAATGAAACTGAAGAAGAGTTCGACGCTAGAATCGAAGAGTACGTTGAAGAAACGCAGGAAGAAGTAACGACTGTGCCGCCAGAGGAAAGTATGGGATAACCAAGGAGGAAGAAACGTTGCGAAAATTATCATTTCAGTTATCCATTGCTTATTATTTTTGGCTGGCGTTATTTGTTATTGCACCTGTCTTATTAATTATTTATCAATCTTTTTTTGATTATCGGCATCATTTTACCTTGACCAACTATGCAACTTATTTTACAAAGTGGACATACTTGAAGATGACACTAAATTCTTTTTTATATGCTTTTGGGGTGACGCTCGTAACCTTTTTAGTTAGCTATCCAACAGCGTTTTTTTTAACTAAGTTAAAGCATAGACAGTTGTGGTTAATGTTGATCGTTTTGCCAACGTGGATTAATTTATTATTAAAAGCGTATGCATTTATTGGCATTTTTGGAATAAACGGCGCAGCTAATAATGTTTTACATTTCTTTGGTATTGGCCCAAAGCAGCTGTTGTTTACGGATTTTAGTTTTATGTTTGTAGCAGCATATATTGAGTTGCCATTTATGATTTTGCCGATTTTTAATTCATTGGAGGAGATTAACCCTTCATTGTTTAATGCTAGCAGCGATTTGGGAGCAAACAGGTTGCAAACTTTTTTGAAAGTAGTGTTACCTTTATCTATCCCGGGAGTGCGCAGCGGCGTACAAGCTGTGTTTATTCCCTCACTTAGTTTGTTTATGTTGACAAGACTAATCGGGGGTAATCGAGTGATTACGCTTGGAACGGCCATTGAAGAGCATTTTTTGGTAACGCAAAATTGGGGGATGGGGTCAGTTCTCGGTGTTTTTTTAATTTTGTTTATGCTATTAGTTATGAGCTT
>JAIRLR010000043.1 GCA_031259195.1 Streptococcaceae bacterium
GTGTATAGAGAAAAGTAAGTACCAAGTATAAGTTACGCGAAACAAGCGGAAAGTAAATGCTGTCGCCCTGGCGATTCGTTCAAGTTTGCCAAAGTATACGTTTGATGCCGCATATGAGAAAAAGGATGAGATCGCGCTTGATGTTTATAATGTCGTTGGCTCTGAGATGAAAGAATATGGCTATATTGTTATCAAAACGCTGATTACTTCGATTGAGCCGGATGCTAAGGTGAAAGATTCGATGAACGAGATTAATGCGGCGCAAAGAACTAGAGCGGCAGCGCAGGAGCTGGCAGAAGCAGATCGGATTAAGGTCGTAACTGCTGCTAAAGCTGAGTCAGAAAAAGATCGTTTGCATGGTGTAGGACTAGCTGACCAACGCAAGGCGATTGTTGATGGTTTGGCGACTTCATTTTCCGAGCTTAAAGAGTCTGGATTAAGCGAAAAAGAAGTTATGTCGATCTTGTTAACGAATCAGTATCTGGATATTTTAAATGCTTTTGCGAAAAGTGGAAATCATGCGATTTTCTTGCCAGCAGGAGCAAGTGGCGCCGAAGATATGCGCACGCAACTCTTAAGTGCGCTCGAAGCCAATAAAATGAAGTAAAAAGGAAAGGTTATGAGTAAGCAAGCATTGGTCCGCCCTGAGGTGTTAGCGCCAGCAGGAGATTTAGAAAAGTTAAAAGTAGCAATTACATACGGCGCAGATGCTGTTTATATTGGTGGTAATGCTTATAGTTTACGTAGTCGTGCGGGCAATTTTACTTATGGAGAGATTCAAGAAGCTGTACGTTTTGCTCGTCTTCATCAAGCAAAGGTTTACGTTGCTGCTAATATGGTAATGCATGTTGGCGATGAAGTGGGAGCGGGTGAATTTTTCCGCAAAATACGTGATATTGGCATTTCGGCCGTAATTATTTCTGATCCTGGATTAATTGAAATTTGTTTAAATGAAGCACAAGGCTTGCCTATTCATCTTTCAACACAGGCTAGCTCAGTGAATGCAGAGACTTTAAAATTTTGGAAAAATGAAGGTTTAGAGCGTGTAGTTTTGGCACGTGAGCTTTCGATGGAGGAGATTAGAGCAATTCGTCAGAAAACAGATATCGAAATTGAAGTATTTGTGCATGGAGCGATGTGCATTGCTTATTCGGGGCGATGTGTTTTATCTAATCATATGAGTTTGCGAGATGCCAATCGTGGTGGCTGTTCACAGTCATGTCGCTGGAAGTATGATTTGTGCGGTTTTGAAAATGCACCAGAGAAGTTTTCGATGAGTTCAGTGGATTTATCGATGATTGAGCATCTGCCGGATTTGATAGAAGCTGGCGTTAATTCGTTAAAGATTGAAGGACGAATGAAGTCGATTCACTATGTTTCAACGCTGAGCAATGTTTATAAAAAAGCTGTCGATACTTATTTGACTGATCCCAAGCATTATCAAGTGAGGCAAGAGTGGATTGATGAGTTGTGGAAGGTGGCGCAGCGCGAGCTGTCTACTGGTTTTTATTACGGCTTGCCTTCAGAGCGTGAGCAGTTATTTGGCGCACGCCAGCGAATACCTGAGTATAAATTTGTCGGGGAGGTCATTTCTTATGATGAGGCAAAGCGCTTGGTTACAGTTCGTCAGCGTAATGTGATCACCAAAGGTGATGAGTTAGAGTTTTATGGACCGAACTTTGTGCATGTGAAGTCGGTAGTTAAAGAGATGTGGGATGAAGACGGCGTTTTAATTAAGCGTGCGCCTAATCCGATGGCGTTGATCACGATGTCGCTAGATGTAAAAGTTAAGCCAGGGAATATGATTAGGTGTAAGGTTGAAGGGTTGATTAATCTGTACCAAGAAAACAACGTGCAAGTAAAACGTGTGTAAAATCAAGGAGATCGTATGTATTTTACGGAGTTAACGGAGGAAGAGTTTGAAAAGCATGCGCAAAGTTCGGCTTTAGCAAATTATTTGCAAACACCCCAGATGAAGCGTTTGCGTGAAAAACGTGGCTGGCAGGCAATTTATGTCGGACTTAAGGATCAGCAAACAGTTGTAGCTAGTGCATTGCTATCTTCAATTCCTATTCGTTTTGGGCGCTTTTTTGATATTGATGGCGGTTTTTTGGCAGATTTTACAAATGAAGAAGTTCTCCATCAGTTTACCGAGGGCTTGCATGATTACATAAAGAAAAACAAGGGTGTATATTTAACAATTCGTCCAAAGATTGTGTATCAAAGGCGTGATAGTGATGGGAAAGTGTTAGAAAAGCCAAACGACGCTTTGCTGAAACTACTTACAAATCTTGGTTATCAGTATGAAGGTTTTAAGGTTGGCTTTGCAAATGAGACTCCGCGTTTTATTTTTATCAAAGACTTAAGTGATCTAACTAAAGCAACACTTAGAACCTCATATCAAAAAGATGCAATCTACTCGGTAAAGAAAACGATACAGTTTGGCGTTGATGTGCGTGAGTTAAGCTATGATGAGCTGCCTGATTTTAAACGCTTAACACAGCATACAGCAATGCGGCGTGGCTTTTGCGATAAGCCATTGGAGTATTATCAGGCGGTTTATCAAACCTTTGGGCAAAAGGCTAAATTTATGGTGGCTGAGATTAATTTTCAAACATATATTGATAATTTGTATAAGCGTGCTGAGGAACTAAGAACGCGTTTGACTAAAATAGCGGAATATCTAAAGAATCAGCCAAACTCTAAAAAAATGTTAAATCAACAGCGAGAGTTTTCTAATCAGTTGCAAACGTATGAAGAACGAATTAAAGAAGCTGAAATTTTTTTGCAAAAAGTAGGAACAGGGGATGTTTTATTAGCAGGGGCATTATTTATTATAGGGCAACGTGAGGTTATTTATTTATTTAGTGGAACATATGAACAGTATAAAAATTTTTACGCTCCATTTCTAATCCAGGATGTAATGCTTAACTTTGCTGTCAAACATAACATTCCTCGATATAATTTTTATGGCATCGATGGCACCTTTGACGGGCAAGATGGTATACTAAAATTTAAACAATCATTCTCCGGGTTCATTGAAGAAGAGATTGGCGCTTTTAATTTAGTGATCCGTCCAGTTAAATATAAAATGTATATGTTTTTTCGTTATATACTGGATAAACTCAAAAGTTAGTTAGCTCAAACTTGCCATTATTTGAGCTTTAAGTAATTCTAGACGACGGACGCTGCGTGGTAAGAAGCATCTAATTTCATCTTCATTATAGCCAATTTGCAAATGAGTTTTATTAATGATTAATGGCCTGCGAATAAGTGCAGGATTGATAACTAAGAGTTCCAGTAATCGTTTTAAACTAAGTGCTTCTAAATCAATATCTAAAAAGGCAAACGCTTTGGAGCGTGTAGAAATCAAATCATCGGTACCGTTTTCAGTCATTGCTAAAATACCACGAAGTTCGGTAATATTAAGCGGATTAGTCATGATATTTCTTTCTTCAAAAGTAATATCATGCTTGATTAGCCATACGCGTGCTTTACGGCAAGAAGTACAACTTGGTGAAGTAAGTAATTTTAACATTATAGGTTCTCCTTCCATTTGTTAATTTAGATATAATTTATTTTAAAGAGAATAGAAAAATTATATTGCGTATTTAATATTAAATTCCTATCAACATAATAGTATTTTTCAAAAACTAAAGCAATCATTTTCTCTTATCACTTAACATAAGTTGATTTTAACACAAAGAAAGCGATTTCTGATAAGATTTTATATTTTTATAAATTAAGAAGTAAATTAATTTTAAGTTAACTAAACAGATG
>JAIRLR010000050.1 GCA_031259195.1 Streptococcaceae bacterium
TAAGAACCTGTCCAAGATCTCAAAATGATGAATAATTTTGGCTCTTTTTTCACACTTTTTCGTTAAAAAGCCTCGAAATAGCACCACTATTCCTGCGTTTTTTGCCTCAAATTGTGCAAAAATAGCTCAAAAATTCATTTCATTAGAGATCTTGGACAGGCTCTAAGATCGCCAAAATCCTCCTCTTACTCTGAAAGGAGAAAAGAATGCCAGAAATTTATGATGTTATTATCATTGGTGCAGGACCTGCTGGTATGACCACAGCGCTTTATGCTGCACGTTCAAATTTAAAAATATTATTACTTGAACAAGGTACACAAGGCGGACAAATGAATAACACTGCTGAAATTGAAAATTATCCAGGATTTGCCTCAATTATGGGAGCTGAGCTGAGCTTTAAAATGTACGAGTCTTTAACTAAGTTTGGCATCGAAATTACTTATGGTGTTGTACAACGAATCGAAGTAAATGAAAATAATAAAGCCGTTATCACTGAAGATAAAATGTACACTACTAAAACGATCGTTATCGCTACAGGCGCTGTCCATAAACGCCTAAAAATCCCTGGCGAGGCAGAGTATGTAGGTCGCGGAGTAAGTTACTGCGCTATTTGCGACGGTGCTTTTTTCCGTGATAAAGAATTAATCGTCGTTGGTGGAGGAGATTCTGCAGTTGAAGAAGCGATTTTTTTAACTCGTTTTGCCAGTCAAGTTACAATCATCCATCGACGTAATTCTTTGCGAGCACAAAAAATTATCCAAAATCACGCATTCGCTAACTCGAAAATAAAATTTCTTTGGAATACTCTTGTAGAAGAAGTCCAAGGTGATGAGCAGTCTGTAACTCAAGTACGTGTAAAAAATAAACAAAATAATTCTTCAAATACCATCCCTTGCAACGGTGTGTTTATCTATATCGGGCTAAATCCTCATTCAGAGCCTTTTTTTAATCTAGGAATCACTGATCAAAATGGTTGGATCAAAACAGATGCCCATATGAAAACAAACATTCCCGGCATTTTTGCTATTGGGGATGTTCGTAAAAAAACTTTATGCCAAATTACAACTGCTGTCGGTGAAGGAGCCATCGCTGCTCAGCAAATTTATCTCTATTTACAAAAAACAGAAAGCTAAGCGTTTTATTTAACTTTCTCCACCAAACGAATCCGTTTTGGTGGCCAGAAAGCAAGTTTGGCTTCACCTTCAATCATTGACGCCGGAATCGGTCCAACTTCAGGAAAACGGCTGTCTTTAGAAATAAGGCGATTATCCCCCAGCAACAAATAATGCTTAAGCGGTACTTTAATTGTAAAATTATCTTCATTATTATAATTTACTGTAAAGGCCTTTCTTTCTAAAGCCATCGCTTGGAAACCAGGACTATAAGAATAAGCTTCTTGCAATTTATCTTTTTTCCACTGCCTTTTAAACTTATCCAAATAAGCTTCAGCATACTTTTTACCATTGATATATAACTGATCTTTTTTATAAGTAACCGTATCTCCTGGCATACCAATCAAACGTTTGACAATCATTTTTTCAGGTTCATCAGGCTCTTTGCTGACAACAATATCAAAACGTTGAAGTTTGGTCCTTTTTAAAGTGATCATTCGCTCTTTATCCTGCAAAGTAGGATCCATAGAATGCCCATCTATAATAACTGAACTAAAAACAAAAACACGAGCTAATATTAAAAAAGTTACTGCAGTAAAAATAAACCACCATTCTTTAATAAAATTTTTAAAAAATTTTTTCATCAACAATACCTTCTTATTTTTATTTATAATCATCTACATGAAGCAGTTTACGTGCATTTTCCACTTGCTTTTGTGTTGGTGGTTTAATACCTTTCAATGGATATTTTAATCCCATCTCTTTCCACTTAAACTCGCCCACTGTGTGATAAGGCAGTACTTCTACTTTTTGAACATTCTTCAGCGTTGTAATAAATTTATTCAACGCAATCAAATCCTCATCAAAGTCCGTAACTGTTGGTATTAACACATGACGAATCCATATAGGCTGCCCGATTTTTGATAAATATTTTGCAAAATCCAAAATATTTTCATTGCCCCAGCCGGTTAAAGATTTATGTCGATTATTACTTACTTCCTTAATATCATACAGGATTAGATCGGTAACTGCTACTAGTTGCTTTAACTTTGAAAAAAAGGGCTCTTGGCGCGTAAAAGGCTGTCCACAAGTATCTAAAGCGGTGTGAATGCCGCAAGCTTTAGCCTTAGTAAATAAATCCAAAACAAAGTCAAGCTGCAATAAAGGTTCGCCACCGCTGACTGTAATCCCTCCATCATGTCCCCAATAACTACGAAAATGTCTTGCTTCTTCTAAAATTTCCTCTGCACAAGCCGTACGCATCTTATCCGTTTTAAGACTCCAAGTGTCTGGATTATGACAAAACTGACAGCGCATTTTACATCCCTGCATAAAAACCACAAAACGAATTCCCGGACCATCAACCGTGCCAAAATTCTCTGTTGAATGAATGAAACCAACTGTTGCCTTTTCACTCATGAAAATTCCTCTCTAACAGGCTCTAACCCAACGTCTGTAGCATTTCTATTCTTTCTTTTATAGCTGCCTGCTTTTCCATATATTCTTTTTCCTTGGCACGTTCTGCTTCAACAACTTTTTCAGGTGCTTGACTTACAAAACGTTCATTAGCCAGTTTAGTTTGTAAACGCTTAATCTCTTGCGTCAACTTAGTTAATTCTTTTTGCAAACGAACTAACTCTTCATCTAGATCAAGCAAACCCTTAAGCGGCAAATAAAGCTCAACCCCTGTAAGTACTGCTGATTTGGCCATTTCCGGTGCTTTAATATCCTTTGAAATCGTTAAAGTTTCTGGATTGGTAAAACGTTTAATGTAATTTTCATTTTCGTGTAAAAACTCTTCAACCTGTAAATCTGTTGTTTTTATCAATATCGGCACTTTTTTTGACAGCGGCGTATTTG
>JAIRLR010000130.1 GCA_031259195.1 Streptococcaceae bacterium
TGATATTCTTAAGGTTGAGCTGGTTGATATCTATCGTCAAGATGAGGAATCCTCAATCATTCCTTTAGCGCATGAAATTAAGCGTGGAAGTTTGCCTAGTAATTTTACGCAGAATCAAAAGGACCGCTCTTTTTTTGCAGGCGATGCTTATAAGATTGAATCTTTTATCAAACAGATTGTCGCTAAGGCTAAAGAAAAAGGTTTTACCGCGCAGGATATTCAGGTATTAGCACCGATGTATCGCGGAATAGTCGGCATCGATGCTTTAAATAAAATGATGCAAGAGATTTTTAATCCTAATCCTTATGGCAAGCACAAAGAAGTAAAAACACCATATAATGTTTATCGAATAGGGGATAAAGTACTGCATTTGGTAAATGATCCGGAGTTAAATGTTTTTAATGGCGACTTTGGAGTTATTACAGGGATTACTTATGCTAAAGATTCAGCAAACCGCGTAGATGAGTTGGTTATTAACTTTGACGGGATTGAAGTGATTTATAATCGTAATGAATGGCAGAAAATTACTTTAAGCTATGCTTGTTCAATCCATAAAGCACAAGGCTCAGAGTTTAAGTTAGTGATTCTGCCAATGCTTCTTCAGTATCATCGGATGCTTAAGCGCAATCTTTTATATACGGCGGTTACAAGGAGTAAAGAAATTTTAATCTTGTTAGGAGAAGAGCAAGCTTTTAAAAATTGTGTTGTCTCAAAAGATGTAAATCGCAGGACAATGTTGAAAAAGCGCATAGAAACAAATGGTTTAACAACAGTAGCTGAAGCGACTAATAACGAAAAAGTTTACCGCCTGACAATGCAGAGTATTGGTAACGGGGAAATTGATCCCATGATTGGAATGGAAGGTATTACGCTTTAGAACCTGTTAACAAACTCTAGGAAAGGATTTTATGTATACTTTTAAAATTGGTTTAGATCCAGCTGAGCATGATGAGTATGTAAAAACGCATCCTTTGGCCATCCTTTTGCAATCAAGCGCTTGGGCAAAAGTAAAAGATAACTGGGAGAGTGAACTTGTAGGTGTTTATGAAAACAAGCGTCTTGTAGCAAGTGCGCAAGTTTTAATTCGCAAGCTTATCCTTGGCGTGACCATGCTTTATCTTCCTAGGGGTCCGATTATGGATTATACTAATGAATTTTTGGTGAAGTTTATGATGAAACATTTACGATTATTAGGAAAAAGTCGTAAAGCTTTATTTGTGAAAATGGATCCAGCAATAAAATATCGCGCCTTTAAACTTGGTGAAGAGGAAAAAATTTTGACTCAAGCCGAAAATATTATCCAAGTTTTGCAAAATGCCGGCACTAAATGGCAGGGTTTAACAAAGGAGATGGCTGATACAGTACAACCTCGCTTTCAAGCCAATGTTTATCAAGAGGATTTTAGTGAAGAACAACTTTCTAAAAAGACTAAACAAATGCTGTGTACAGCTCGCAAAAAAGGCGTGATGATTAAAAAAGGCGGCTTGGAGTTTGTTTCCCAGTTTGCCGAAATTATGAAAAAAACAGAAAAGCGCAAGGGAGTTTTACTGCGCGGCGTTTCATACTATGAAAAACTTTTGCAAACTTTTCCAAAGCAGGCCTTTATTATGTTAGCTGAGCTAAACTTACAAGAACTGTATAAAAAAACACAGGTGCGTTATCAGGAAAACGAACAAGCCCTTGCGAAGTTAAAGGAAAATCAAGTTAAAAAACGCCGTCAACTAGAAGAGCTTCAGATATCTTTGGAACGTGAGTTAACTGAGCTGCAAGAGAAAAAAGAGCGTTTTGGAGCAAAAGTTATTATTGCCGGAACATTAACGATTGTTTTTGCGAAAACTAGTGAAATTTTATATGCTGGAATGGATGAAAGTTATAAGCGCTATATGCCAGCTTATTTAACATGGTTTACAACGCTTCAAGAAGCTTTTGCTCAAGGAGCAACTACTAGCAATCTGGGCGGTTTGGAAGCCAGCCTTAATGACGGTTTATTAAAATTTAAGAATAATTTCAACCCAACGATTGAGGAATTTATTGGTGAATTTGACTTACCGGCTAATAAATTTTTCTTTACTCTAAGCCAGTGGGCGTATAAAATGAAAAAACATCGAAGAAAAAAAGGTTGAGGTTAATGAAGCCACCAATCGGACTTGAACCGACGACCCCTTCCTTACCATGGAAGTGCTCTACCTGCTGAGCTATGGCGGCATGTAAATAAATTTTATCAAAGCTTTGATAATTGACAAGATTACTATTAGCTCTCTATAAAAATGTCACTAAGTTCAGTAAATAATGACGCATGAAAATGTTTCAAGTCGTCTTCCTTCAGCCCCGCTTCATTACAGAGTTAAGCCTCTACATTCAAAAATTCAATGAATAATTTAGTTTCAAGATTGATTAAGCACGTCTATTTGCGAAAAAAGTCCAGATTTTGAAAAAGTTAATCTTTATTATTTTGCTTATTATAAGAGCCTGTTAACGATCTGCCTAATTGTGACTTTTCTGGTAATTTTTTGCCTTTCTTCGTCAAAAGACCTGTCGGGTTCTTTACGATTTGTTCAAGCTTTG
>JAIRLR010000182.1 GCA_031259195.1 Streptococcaceae bacterium
TTTCCTGAGATAAGGAAAAAAAACGCAAGAATAGCGGTGCTATTGCGAGGCTTTTTGACGAAATATCAGGGAAAAAGAAACGCAATTTTCATGGATCTAGTTTCGCAAGAGGTCTAATAATAAAGTAAATGGGCAAGTTGTAACTTTTCAGTTCCGCACTCTTGATTTTATTGAAAGAAAAATCAAATATATCGCAACCATTGACGAAACAACTTTAGGAAAAATACTATCGTTCATTCACATTTATATAGGTTCTACCTATAAATAAACAGTCAATAAAATTTCTATTTCCCAAGACAGAATTGACTGAATAGTTGCGTAATCAACTCATCTTGAACTATTTCGCCAATGATTTCTCCTAAATTTTCCCAGCAGCGTGTTAAGTCAATTTGTACCAAGTCAATCGGCATCTGTGATTTAAGTCCAGCAATCGCTTCTAGCAAAGCACTTTTAGCCTGTTCGATTAAAGAAATATGGCGCGAATTAGATAGATAAGTAGTATCTTTATTTATACTTATTGCTCCACCAAAAAATAGTTCCGAAATTTTTTCTTCTAAAGCATCCAAACCTTCATTTTTTAAAACAGATACTTGGATGATCGCGTCTTTTCCCACTAATTTAGCGACTTCTGAAAGTTTTATTTTGGATGTTAAATCCATTTTATTTAAAAGAATAATTCGTTTTTCCTTTTGGGTGATTTTAATCAGTTCTAAGTCTTCTTTGGTTAGTGCTTCATTTGCATTTAAAACCAAAAGAATAAAATCCGCTTCCTGCAAAGCCTTGTGTGAGCGCTTAACACCCATTTGCTCTACAAGATCCTTCGTTTCTCTAATACCTGCGGTGTCAATTAATTTTAAAGGAATCCCGCGAATGTTGATCATTTCTTCAATCACATCACGAGTTGTTCCGGCTATTTCTGTAACAATCGCTTTTTCTTCTTGCAATAAAGTATTTAATAACGAGGATTTTCCAACATTTGGCCGACCAATAATAGCCGTTTTTAGTCCTTCTCTTAGTATTTTTCCTTGAGTTGCCGTTTTTAGCAAATCATCCAATTGCTTTTGAATCTGCTGAACTTTTTCCAACAGCGCTTGATTGGTAAATTCCTCTGCTTCGTCATACCCTGGATAATCAATAGATACCTCAACCTGAGCAAGAATTTCTAAAATTTTTTGACGTATTTTACGAATCAGGCTAGATAAATTGCCTTCAAGTTGGCCAAGAGCCATATCCATCGCTTGATTAGTTTTTGCACGAATCAAATCCATAACAGCTTCAGCTTGTGATAAGTCAATTCGACCATTTAAAAAAGCTCGTTTAGTAAACTCGCCTGGTTCAGCTAGCTTTGCTCCACCACGTAGCAGCAGCTGTAATACTTGATTGGCAACAACGATCCCACCATGACAATTAATCTCCACTACATCTTCGCAGGTAAATGTTTTTGGTGCACGCATGACACTAACCATCACCTCATCAACTATTGCCTTAGTGCTGGGATCTTTTATATGTCCGTAATGAATTGTATGGCTTAAAACTTTAGTTAATGCTTTACTACCTTTAAAAGCACGATCAGCTATCTCCATTGCCTTAACTCCTGATAAACGAACGATAGCGATGGCCCCTTCACCAGGCGGTGTCGAGATCGCAGCAATAGTATCAAGAGCAAAGGTTTGTTTTTTCATTTTTAATTTTCCACTTGTTTCGCTTTAGCAACTCGTTCGGTTTCTTCCTGTTTAATTATCTCTGCTGCAAGTTTTAATTCTTTTTCTTTGCGCATTTGCTCACGTTTTTGTTCAGGATCTGGATGAAGAATAACTTGTTCTGCTGCAATTTCTTCTAATGCTTTCCCAACATTTTTCACTGATTTAAACTTCATTGTTGGCGTTTCACCTTCATAAAGCTCATGCGATCGCTTACTAGCAAGAATAACCAGAGAATATTTTGATTTGATTTTGCTTAATAATTTATCCATCGACGGTTCTAAAATCATGTATTTACCTCCGTACATTATACTCCTGAATCATTCTTAAATATTTGCCGATAACTCTTTCAACTCGAAAATGCTCGCCAGCAATAATATCTTTAACATGCTTGGCTGCTAGCGATACTTTATCATTAACCACAGCATAATCATAAAACGACATCATTTCAATTTCTTTTTGCGCTACCATTATGCGCTTTTCAATAATTTCTGAAGAATCCATCCCGCGACCAACAATACGCTCGCGCAATTCATCTAAATCCGGAGGAGTTAAAAAAATAAATACCCCATCTGGCATTTTTTCTTTTACCTGAGCAGCGCCTTGCACTTCAATCTCTAAAAAAACATCCTTACCTTCATCAAGGGTTTGATTAACATATTCAAGCGGTGTGCCATAGTAATTTCCTACATACTCCGCATATTCTAACATTTGTCCATTTTCAATCATCTCTTCAAATTCGCCACGAGTACGAAAAAAATAGTCAACACCATCCACTTCGCCAGTCCGTTTTTTTCTAGTAGTCATGGAAATAGAATATTCAAAATCATGTTCTAGAGCATTAAAAATTTCTCTACGTACTGTACCCTTGCCAACTCCTGAAGGTCCAGAAAAAACGATTAATAAGCCGCGCTCAATCATCTAAAACTCTCCTTTACTTCCTGCATCTTTTTTTCCATACATCTTGTCGATAACTGCGATTTCCTAAAAAACGCATCGCATTTAAGATAGGTCTTCTATTTTCACCAAACAAACCAATAAGTTCTACTAAAATCTCAATGCCAAAAAGTGTGGCAATAATTAACATAATAATCCCCATTTCACTTGCATAATTTAGTATAAGAGCGATAAAAGAGAAAATAGCCGAAATGGTGTAAATCGTAAACACTGTGGACTGATGAGAAAATCCCAAGCTAAGCAAACGATGGTGAAGATGCATTTTATCTGGACTGGTAATAGACTGTTTGTTAAGTTTTCTTCTGATTATTGCATAAACAGTATCAGTAATGGGCACACCTAAAATCACAAGTGGAGTCAACACCGCTACAAAAGTGGCATTTTTTAAACCCTGTAAAGAAAAAATGGAAATCATAAAACCAAGAAAGAGTGCTCCGGTATCTCCTAGGTAAATAGTTGCTGGATGATAATTATGCGGAAAAAAGCCGACAATGCTTGCAATCATGGCAAAAATAGTTATTGAAATGAAAAGGTTTTTCTCAGGCAAAAAAAAGTAGGCAATAATCCCAATCGTTGAAAGCGAAATAATAGAAATGCCGCTAGCTAAACCGTCCAAGCCATCAATCAAATTCACAGCATTGGTTAAAGTAAAAATCCAAAAAATTGTTAAAAAAAAATTTAACACACCTGGCAAAACAAAAGTAGTAATTCCCGGGATTGTTAATGTATCAAAGCGTGCCGGTGTAAAAAAATAAGTAAAAATGGCTGCGATCAAAATTCCGAGTGTTTTTTGATTCGGATTGATTTCCTTAATATCATCGATCATTCCGGTGGCTACAATAATCAAAGCTGCGATAAGAAGCGGTAGAATATAATCTTTATATGAGGGTCCCAAACTTGATCCCAGTAAAAAAAAAGTACTGATAAAAAAAGTAAAATAAATGGCTAAGCCGCCCATTGTTGGCATAGTTGTTTTATTAACTCGTCTTTTATCAGGAGCATCCATTGCTCCTAACCTTATAGCGATAACCTTAACTAACGGTGTGATAAATAAAGCAATGAAGACTGTTACAAATAGATAGATAATCACACGTAATGTCGAATTCATGTTTTTACCTTTCCTTAGAACCTGTTAACTTGTCTCCAGAATTGCGCAATTTTGTTTAATTTTTGACACTTTTTTGTCAAAAGACCTGTCGGGTTCCTTACGATTTGTTCAAGTTTTACTTGATTACAAATCGCAAAGAACGGGATCCTCGAAATAGCACCACCGCTACGCTATTTCTGCGTTTTTTTTCTGCAAATTGCTTAAAAATTAACCAAAAAACCTGTCGGGTTATTACAAGTTGTTTCAAGCTTTGCTTGATTACAACTTGTATAACGGGATTTCATCAATAGAAAGACAAG
>JAIRLR010000185.1 GCA_031259195.1 Streptococcaceae bacterium
CCGTTTACCAAGTTTGTAATCAATTAAACTCAAAACAACTTGTAAACCTGCCAGGTTTTTTGACGAAGAAAGGCAAGCATTACAAGAAAAGTCACACCGGGTAGGTACATCCTGCTTAAACTCTGCCAAGCTAACGCTTGCCAATCTTAAGGTAAGTTCGCAATTACGGAGACAAGTTAACAGGTTCTGAAATCAATGTTGTTTTTCCAACACGCCGGTGCCCATAAATTATTGTAAATTGAAATTCCTCAGCTTGAAAATTTGCTTTTAATACTTGCATTTCTTTCTCTCGTCCCAAAAACATTGTCTCACCAACTTTTTGCTTATGTGCACATTACTAATGCTAGCATAAGCATCTTGATGCAGCAAAAATAGAATAAATAAAAAATCAACAAATTTTTCAGTTCGTTTCAGTTGTTTAATCTTCATCATTCAAATTCTCAAATAATTCCTTTACAGAAGAAAATGATTTAAGATTATGGTTTAGTTGAACGTTCAATTGCTTGTTCAGTGAACCTGTTTTTAGAACCTGTTAACTTGTCTTTCTATTGATGGAATTTTAGGTTAACTTTTAAGCAATTTGCGGAAAAAAACGCAGAAAAGCGAAGCGTTGGTGCTATTTCAAGGAACCCGACAGGTCTTTTGACAAAAAAGTGCTAAAAATTAAACAAAATTGCGCAATTCTGGAGACAAGTTAACAGGTTCTTAGGCGTGATGACTTGGTTGATGCGGTCTCAAAAGAAGATGTAGCACAGTTTGTGTCAGGAGAAAAAGAGTTAACGTTGGCAGAGCTTTGTGAGTGCTCACCTCTTGGTAAAGAAGGTATTTTGTTTGTATCTTTGATTTTGAAAATGATGACTGAGGGAATGTTAAGCGTGAAACCACCGCCAGTGGTGGTTAGTGATTTTTTTATTTATAATGGGGATCGTGATCAGAAAAATATTCAAAAAAGAAGCTAGCTTGGAGAAAAAGATGCCAAAAAAAACACTAAAGGTTGCTGTATTAGGTTTAGGTACCGTAGGTTCTGGAGTTCCTGTTATCCTGCAAGAGCAAAAGGATAAAATTGAACAAATCATCGGAATGGAATTTATTATTACAAAAGCGTTAGTGCGGGATGTTAAAACCAAAAAAGAGTTGGCTCAAAAGTACAATATTAAGTTAGTGTTAGACATCAAAGAGATTGTGCAAGATCCTGAAGTTGATGTTGTTGTAGAGCTGATTGGTGGGATTAAGCTGGCAAGAGATTTTATTAAAGAAGCTTTGAATGCTCGCAAACATGTTGTGAGTGCAAATAAAGATTTGGTTGCAACTTACGCAGAAGAGCTAATAACGCTTGCTAAAGCGCAAAGTGTGAATTTTTATTACGAAGCAGCAGTTGCTGGCGGAGTACCGATTTTGCGCACTTTAAGTTCTTCTTTGAATGCAGATGGAATTTGTGAAGTTTTAGGAATTGTTAATGGAACGACAAATTATATGCTCACACAAATGTCACAGGAAGGAAAAACATATGATGAAGCTTTAACTTCTGCGCAAGAGTTAGGCTTTGCTGAAGCTGATCCAACTAATGATGTCGATGGTATTGACGCTGCCTATAAGATGGTGATTTTAACAGCCTTTGCTTATGGGATGAAGATTTCGTTGGATAGTGTGGAAAAACAAGGAATTCGTGCGTTACAAAGTCAAGATGTAAAAAATGCGAACCTGTTAGGCTATGTGTTTAAACTAATTGGTTGCTCTCGTAAACAAAAAGCTGGTGTTGATGTGAGTGTTGCACCTGCTTTGGTTAGTAAAAGTCATTTATTAGCCAACGTTCATCATGAGATGAATGCTATTTTTGTAAAGTCAGCTGGGATTGGAGAGTCAATGTATTATGGCCTTGGAGCAGGAAGCTTGCCGACGGCTACATCTGTTGTATCGGATTTGGTAGAGATTGCTAAAAATATCTCTCAGAAAAAGATCGGCGTACCATTTAATACATATGAAACGGCGACAAAATTTGCTGAAGATACACAAATTTTTGATAAATACTATTTTAATATTGAGCTTCATAGTAAGAAAGGGAACTTTGATCAGTTAAAAGATTTATTTGCAAAAGCACAAGTTAAGATTAAACAAACAATTGACCAAGGTACACAAGTATTGGTGCTTACTTATAAAATAAGCAAAGAGAAGAAAAATAAAATTCTAAAAATGATTGTGGATGAGTCAAGTTTTGAGCTGAGTAGCGTCTATCGTGTCTTTGATTGAGAACCTGTCCAAGATCTCTAATGAAATGAATTGCGCTTACCAAATTGTAATCAAGCAAAGCTTGAAACAACTCGTAAGGAACCCGACAGGTCTTTTAATGAAAAAGTGTGAAAAAAGAGCCAAAAACCTGTCGGGTTGCTATCCAGCTTACCCAAGCTTTGCTTGGATTTAAGCTGTGCAACGGGATCATTCATCATTGTGAGATCTTGGACAGGTTCTGAAAGGAGCAGTTATGTATACAGGTTTATTGGAGCGATTTAAAGAGTATCTTCCTGTAAGTGAAGCAACACCAAAGCTTTCGCTATGTGAGGGGAATACGCCATTAATTCCTTTATCTCATTTATCTAAAAAGTTGAATCTTGAGTTATATGGAAAGTATGAGGGATTAAACCCAACGGGATCATTTAAAGATCGTGGAATGGTGATGGCAGTGGCTAAAGCTGTAGAAGAAGGGGCAAAAGCTATTTGTTGCGCTTCAACAGGAAATACTTCAGCGGCAGCAGCAGCTTATGCAGCACGCGCGGGAATTAAAGCATATGTGGTCATTCCTGATGGCAAGATTGCGCTTGGAAAACTTGCACAGGCGATTATATATGGCGCGGAAATTATTGCCATTCCTGGGAATTTTGATGAAGCATTAAAAGCAGTGCGTGATATTGCTGCAACGGAAGATATTGCCATGGTGAATTCTGTGAACCCTTATCGCTTAGAAGGGCAAAAAACAGCGGCTTTTGAGATCTGTGAGCAGTTAGGGAAGGCGCCGGAAGTTTTGGCCATTCCTGTTGGCAATGCGGGCAATATTTCTGCTTATTGGAAAGGTTTTAAAGAGTGGAAAGAGCTCAAAGAGACATCTTTACCAAGAATGCATGGTTTTGAAGCTAAAGGTGCTGCTGCTATCGTGAAAGGCGAGCCCATTGCTCAGCCGGAAACAATCGCCACAGCAATCAGGATCGGGAATCCTGCTTCTTGGAAATTGGCGGAAGGTGCAAGGGATGAGTCAAATGGTTTGATTGATTTGGTCACAGATGAAGAGATTTTGGAAGCATATCACAAAGTTGCACACCTTGAGGGGATTTTTGTGGAACCTGGTTCGGCAGCGTCTTTAGCAGGCGTGATTAAGCATGTTAAGGCTGGCAAGATCAAAGCGGATGAGAGCGTTGTTTGTGTGTTTACAGGAAATGGTTTAAAGGATCCTGATACGGCAATTGACAAATCAAAAATAGAGATCAAAAAAATGAATGATGTAGAAGAAATGCGCCGTTTTCTGCGTGCAGGAGTTGCGCGATTATGAAGATTTTAGTGCCTGCAACTAGTGCTAATTTAGGTCCTGGATTTGATTCTTGTGGGATTGCGCTTAATCGTTATTTAACAGTTGAAATAGGAGAAGCTTCTGCTAATTGGAAAGTGCACCATGAATTTGATAAAGAAGTTCCTAGTGATTTATCAAATTTATTGATTCAAACAACTTTAAAGTTAGCGCCAAATCTTAAACCACATATGATTTATATGAAATCAAGTATTCCCTTAGCACGCGGATTAGGCTCTAGTTCATCAGTGGTTGTCGCAGGAATTGAGCTGGCTAATCAGTTGGGGAATTTAGGGCTCTTATCCGAGGAAAAAATTAAGATCGCAACTGAGATCGAAGGCCATCCGGACAATGTCGCACCGGCTGTGTTAGGTGATTTTGTAGTAGCAAGTTTTGTGAAAGGGAAAGTGGCAAGTTTTCGTTGTCCTTTTCCAAAAGTTGGAATTGTTGGTTTTATTCCTGATCGGCAGTTGTTGACTTCTGCGAGTCGAGAGGTGCTTCCTTCTAAACTATCTTTCAAAGAAGCAGTAATCGCTAGCTCAATCGCCAATGTGATGATTGGTGCGATTTTGAGTAACGATCTGAAATTTGCTGGACAAATGATGGAACAAGATTTATTTCATGAAAAATATCGAAGTTCTTTGGTGCCGCAGATGGGAATGATTCGTGAACTTTCGCGAAAGTTTGCTGCTTATGCAACGTATTTAAGTGGTGCCGGACCAACGATTATAACTTTTCTGCCGCCTGAGAAAGTCGATGCTTTTGCCAAAGCTTTGGCGAAAATTGAGTATAAAGGAACGATTGAAGTTTTTGAAATTGACCATTTGGGT
>JAIRLR010000002.1 GCA_031259195.1 Streptococcaceae bacterium
CTCTTAAGTTATTTACTTATTCTGTTTACCATTTTACATTAAAAATCAGAATTTTTTAGTGTAATTTAGGAGACATATTTTTCTTAAAACAAGTAAATTACTATCATTTTTCTTCAATAGACCTCTTGCGAAACTAGGACATGATTAAAAATTGTGTTCAATTTTTTCCTTAAGATAAGGAAAAAAACGCAAGAATAGCGCTGCTTTGCGAGGCTGTCGTTCTAAGAACCTGTTAACGATTTGTAATCAAGCAAAGCTTGAAACAAATTCGTAAGAACGGGTGATAAATGAATTGGGGTTCGCATTTATGGCAGTAAACATAAGAAAACTTGCCAAATTTCAGGCGAGTTTGCCATCAATTACATATAAAAATAGAACTGATGATAAAATCCATAGGATTCTGATATCAGTTCTTTTATTTGTAGTGAGTTTTGGTCTAGACTCGTTTTTAGAACTATTACTTAATACTAGCTTTTTTTATCATTTTGTTTAATAATTAAATTAAATTTCGGGCAAGTAAATTACACTGAAAGGAGATTATTCACATGAAAAAGTTTGGAAAAGGCTTGATAGCAGGAATTACAATCACTGTTGGCGCAGTGGCTGCTGGAGTTGCGGCAATAAAAAAAACAATTATTGAACCAGCAAAAGCCAAAGAACGAAAATTCAGTGAAAATCGTAAAAAAGCAGCAAGGAAACGCATAATGCATTAAAAACGAAAAGGCAGGTTCTTAGTAATAGCTGTAGCAAGCTTTGTACTGGTGGTTAGTTCGACCAAAGCAATGATGCAATAGGCGAAGGTGAAGATGAGCGTAATCAAGCTTTAAGAGCCTGTTAACTTGTCTGTCTATTATGAATTGCGTTTACCAATAGACAGACAAGTTAATAGGCTCTAAGTCAGAATTCAGTCTTGCGCAGTTAAAATTTGCGGTCCATCTGCTGTAATGGCAATAGAGTGCTCATATTGACAACTAAGCAAACCATCCTTGGTATATGCCGTCCAACCATTTTGATCGATTGTCTCGCGCATTTGCCAATCACCCATATTAATCATCGGCTCAATGGTAATTGTCATGCCCTCTTTTAAACGCAGCCCACTATGAGCTTTTCCATAATGTGGAACTGCTGGTGCTTCGTGAATAGTTGGGCCAATACCATGCCCCACAAAATCACGTACAACGCCATAGCCAAAGCTTTCAGCATAAGTTTGAATCGCATGAGCTATATCTCCTATTCTCTTTCCAACTACAGCTTGCTCAATTCCTTTATACAAAGCTGTTTTAGTTACTTCCATTAGTTGTTGTACTTCCTTGCTTGGAGTTCCTACCGCATAAGACCAACATGAGTCAGAAATCCCTCCATCAAGATCTACACACATATCAACTTTAAGCAAATCGCCGTCTTTTAAAGTTTGATGACGGGGAAAACCATGACAAATTTCATCATTGATCGAAATGCAAGTTGCGTATTTGTAGCCTTCAAAACCGATTTGCGCAGCCGTCGCTCCTTTACTTTCAATAAAATTACGCGCAAACTTTTCAATCTCCCACATATCAATACCAGGTTTGATTAAATCACGTAAGTGAAGATGAACAACTGCTAAAATTTGGCCTGATTTTTTCATTAAAGCAATTTCGCGATCTGATTTTAATGTGATCATTTAGATCTCCTTTTCAAAGTAAGCTTTACATCTGGATATTTATCTTTAAACCAACGCATAGCAAATTCATTTTCAAATAGAAATAAAGGCTGATCAAAACGATCTTTAGCCAAGATATTGCGACTAGAACTCATGCGTTCATCTAAGTCTTTGGGATCAATCCAACGGGCAATCTTTGAGACTATTGGGGTCATAACGATTTCGGCATTGTATTCATTAAGCATGCGATATTGAAAGACTTCAAACTGCAACTGCCCCACAGCACCAATGATATAATCACCAGTTTGATATGTTTGATACAGCTGCACAGCCCCTTCTTGAACGAGCTGCTGAATGCCTTTATGAAATGACTTTTGTTTCATAACATTCTTGGCAGTGATTTTCATAAATAACTCGGGCGTAAACTGAGGTAATTTTTCATATTGGACATTTAACTTACCTTCAGTGATGGTATCGCCAATTTGATAATTCCCCGTATCATAAAGACCAATGATATCCCCTGCTACAGCTGTTTTGACATTCTCGCGAGCATCAGCCATAAACTGTGTAACATTTGCTAATTTTAACTTTTTGCCGGTGCGCTTAAGCGTAACTTCCATGCCACGTGTAAATATTCCCGAGCTTACGCGGACAAAAGCAATCCGATCTCGATGTTTAGGATTCATATTCGCTTGAATTTTAAAAATAAAGCCGGAAAATTCTTTATGATAAGGGCTAACAACAGCTCCATTTTCTGTCTTTACAGCATGAGGTTCTGGTGCAAACTGCAAAAATGTTTCTAGAAAAGTTTGAACACCAAAATTAGTCAAAGCTGAGCCAAAGAAAACCGGTGTTAATTTACCATTTTGAATTTTTTTCTCATCAAACTCATTTCCTGCTTCAACGAGCAACTCAATATCTTCTTGCGCTTGTGTGTAAACACCATTTTCACAAAGGGGATGATTTTTGGCGATATTTCCATCGACAAGCAAAAGGAAACGCTCACCATCATAATTTTGCGGGCAAAAAAGCTCTAAGCGCTGATGATAGATATCATAAATCCCTTCTATGCCTTTACCTATCCCAATGGGCCAGTTCATCGGGTAAGACTCAATTCCTAATATTTCTTCTAACTCAGCAAGAAGCTCAAGCGGCTTGCGTCCATCGCGGTCCAACTTATTCATAAAGGTAAAAATAGGAATGCCCCGCTTTTTAACAACTTTAAAAAGCTTTTTGGTCTGCGCTTCAATTCCCTTTGCCGTATCGATAACCATGACAGCTGCATCTACAGCCATTAACGTCCGATATGTGTCTTCAGAAAAATCCTCATGACCTGGAGTGTCCAAAATATTAACTCGTTTACCATCATAGTTAAACTGCATCACTGAAGAGGTCACCGAAATTCCTCGCTGTTTCTCGATATCCATCCAGTCTGACTTGACAAAGCTTCCTGTCTTCTTCGCTTTTACTGTTCCTGCTTGATGAATGGCGCCGCCAAATAGCAACAGCTGTTCAGTGATAGTTGTCTTTCCTGCATCTGGATGTGAAATAATCGCAAAAGTACGACGCTTGGCTACTTCCACTTGTAAATTTAAATTCTTCATTATTATGCCCTCTCATGTCCTGTTTTTTGCTTTTTAGTATTCACTTAATCTACATCAGAGAAATGGCAAGTTGTTTAAAAAATAAAGCTTGACAAATTCTTTTTTATTAGTCTACCATACAAGCTGTTTTAAAAATAATTACGCTAAAAAGCTTATTTAGAAAGATTAAACATACTCTAAATTAAAAAAGGGAGAGTAAGATGGCAACTGCTAAGAAAAATTTAGTGATTGTAGAGTCACCAGCTAAAGCAAAAACAATTGAAAAATATTTAGGGCGAAGTTATAAAGTTGTTGCTAGCATAGGACATATCCGTGACTTGCCAAAATCAAAAATGGGTGTCGATGTAGAAAATAATTACGAACCATACTACATTAATATTCGCGGCAAAGGCGACATTATCAAAAGATTAAGAACGGCAACGAAAAAAGCAAAGAAAGTTTATCTCGCAAGTGACCCGGATCGTGAGGGAGAAGCTATTTCTTGGCACTTAGCTCACACTTTAGGTTTGGACTTAAAAGATCATAATCGTGTTGTTTTTAATGAAATCACAAAAGATGCGGTAAAAGATGCATTTAAGAATCCGCGGACAATTAATCTTGATTTAGTGGATGCGCAGCAAGCTAGGCGCGTACTTGATCGTTTAGTTGGTTATTCAATTAGTCCAATCCTTTGGAAAAAAGTAAAAAAAGGCCTTTCTGCTGGTCGAGTACAATCTGTGGCTTTAAAGATGATTATTGATCGCGAAAAAGAGATTCAAGTATTTGTTCCCGAAGAGTACTGGACAATCGATGGGAATTTTATAAGAGGTAAGAAAAAATTCAAGGCTAGCTTTTGGGGCGTTGATCAAAAAAAGCAAAAGCTTAAAAATGCAGAAGCTGTTCAAGAGGTCTTGAAACGTTTAAATGGAGATAAATTTGAAGTTATCAAGGTAGAAAAGAAAGAGCGCAAAAGAAATGCTCCACTGCCTTATATCACTTCTAACATGCAACAAGATGCCGTAAACAAAATTAACTTTCGTACACGCAAAACGATGATGGTTGCTCAGCAGTTGTATGAAGGAATTCCGCTTGGCAAAGAAGGAACGGTCGGGTTAATCACTTATATGCGTACGGACTCAATACGTATTTCCGAAGTTGCCAAAGCCGAAGCAGCTGACTTTATCGCGGATACTTTTGGCAAAGAATATTCTGCACATAGCGGACGTAAAGTGAAAAACGTGCAGGCTGCTCAAGATGCACATGAAGCAATCCGCCCGACAAGTGCTTTACGTACACCAGAGTTAATGGAAAAATTTTTAAACAAAGATCAATTAAGACTTTATACATTGATCTGGAACCGTTTTGTTGCCAGTCAAATGAAACCTGCTATTTTTGATACAATGAAAGTTCGTTTGGAACAAAATGGCGTTTTCTTTGTTGCCAATGGCTCAAAGATTAAGTTTAAAGGCTACGCGGCTGTCTATAACGATACCGATAAGGATAATATGCTTCCTGATATGCAAGAAAAAGATATCGTTAAATCCGCTGGCATCGAACCTAGTCAACATTTCACCCAACCACCAGCGCGTTTTAGTGAGGCGATGTTAATCAGAACTTTAGAAGAAAACGGTGTGGGCCGCCCATCAACATATGCACCAACACTTGAAATCATTCAGCGTCGTTATTATGTAAAGTTAGCTTCAAAACGTTTTGAGCCAACTGAGTTAGGCGAGATCGTTAATAATTTAATTTCCGAGTTTTTCCCTAGAATTGTCAACGTAGGATTTACAGCAGATGTCGAACAAAATTTAGACGAAATCGAGCATGGCAATGAAAAGTGGCGCCAAATTGTCGATCAATTTTTTCAACCATTTGAAAAAGAGTTAGTTGCCGCTGAAGAAAATATGGAAAAAGTGCAAATTAAAGATGAGCCAGCAGGATTTAACTGTGATCTTTGTGGGCATCCAATGGTTATTAAACTTGGGCGCTATGGAAAATTTTTTGCATGTAGTAACTTTCCAGAATGTCGCAATACTAAGCCGATTATCAAAGAAATTGGTGTCGTGTGTCCAACTTGCCATGAAGGCCAAGTCGTTGAACGTAAATCGAAAAAAAATCGACTATTCTATGGCTGTTCGCGTTATCCTGACTGTGACTTTATATCATGGGAAAAGCCTGTGGGACGCAATTGTCCAAAATGTGGAAAATACCTTATCGAAAAGAAAATTCGCGGTGGCGGCAAGCAAGTTATATGTATAAATAATGACTATGAAGAAGAGGTTCAGAAATAAAGGCTTAAATTTTTTCATTTAGAATTAGCAGAGCAGGTAAATTTATGACTGATAAAGAAGAACAGTAGTTGGGGCGATGGCGCATTACATCACGCATACATCAGGAAAACACTTTCAGCCAATGAATGTAAATTTTGGCATTATCAAAGAATTGCCGGAAAAAATTAGAGATAAACGTCTAACATTATGAAACAATCGCCAAACGTGCAATTAATGATCTTGAAACAACTCGTAAAGAACTTAGGCAGGTCTTTTAACGAAAAAGTGTGGAAAAAGAGCCAAAAACCTGTCGGGTTGCTATTCAGCTTACCCAAGCTTTGCTTGGATTTAAGCTGTGCAACGGGATCATTCATCATTGAAAGACAAGTTAACAGGTTCTTACGGCTTTTTTTCCTCGCTTTAACAAAGGTAACACTTCTTCAAAAGTCATCTTTAACTCCACTTTTACTTCCAAAAATTATCAAAAACGGTTACTGGTAAATGTCGTTTATGCTGGGTTTGTATCCACCAACTTTCAATCACTGATTGCGCCTTTGGACTAACAGTTTTGCCTTCTGTATAATCATCAATTTCTTCATATGTTACGCCTAGAACTTTTTCATCGGCTATTCCTGGTTTTTGATCCTCCAAGTCAGCAGTAGGAACTTTTTGATAAATTGCATAATCTGCCTCTAAAGTTTTAAGCAATGCTTTACCTTGACGTTTATTTAAGCGAAAAATCGGTAGTAAATCCGCACCACCATCGCCATATTTTGTAAAAAAGCCCATAACATTTTCTGCCGCATGATCTGTTCCTAACACGATTCCAGAATTCCTATCAGCAATCGCATATTGTGTAATCATCCGCTGTCTTGCTTTAATATTCCCTTTCATAAAGTCATGAACTTCTATACCTGCTACAGACAAAGCTGCAGCTTGTGCATCAACAGGCTCTTTAATATTAACGGTTAATAGTTGATCGGGTTTAATAAAAGCTAAAGCGCGCTTAGCATCTTCTTCATCCATTTGCACTCCATAAGGTAGGCGCACAGCAATAAACTTGTAACCTTCATCCTTTATTTCTTTGCGTATCTCTTCCATTGTAAGTTGGGCCAAACGTCCAACTAACGCTGAATCTTGACCCCCAGAAATTCCTAAAACAAAAGTTTTAATAAAAGAAAATTTATATAAAACTTCCTTCATAAAATCTATTGATCTACGAATTTCAGCTTGAGGATCAATTGTTGGCTGAACACCTGATTCCTTAATAATTTTTTCTTGAAGCGTCATTATCGTCATCCTCTCAATTAAATTTCGTGATTTATTGTATCACAAAGACTTTCGTATTAGATTTTGATAATCTTTTTTATAATCTACTTTTTTTGAAATAAGATATTAAAACATCTATACTAAGTTCAGTTAACTTAGAACCTGTTAACAATCCCTTTATTGATGAATTTTTTGAAAAATTTTTACGCGTTTCTAGGAAAAAAACGCAGGTTTAGCGGTGCTAAATCGAGGCTTTCGTTCTAACGATTTGTAATCAAGCAAAGCTTGAACAAATCGTAAAGAACCCGACAGGTCTTTTGACGAAGAAAAGTAAAAAATTACCAAAA
>JAIRLR010000019.1 GCA_031259195.1 Streptococcaceae bacterium
TATCTCATTTTCATTCATCCTATCTATTTTCGTTTTTGAATGAATGATAACAGATTTATGAGACAAGTTAATAGGCTCTAAGGGTTTGCTAATTCTTGTTCAACGATATTTTCACAGACTTTTCATTTGAAAGGATTGGCTCTCTAGTACTCGCAAAATCGCTTCTGCTGTATCTAAAGCAGTAAATAGCGGTACACCATGTTCAACAGCTTCACGCCGAATATTCAGACCATCTGCCTTAGATTTTCTGCGATTCTTCCCAATCGTATTAATCACCGCTCGTGCTTTACCTGAGCGGATATAGTCAATAATTGTCCCTTCACCTTCTTGCAGTTTTCTCACACGCTGAATATTTAAACCTTCTCGCTTAAAATAATCCGCTGTTCCGCTAGTTGCAACAATTTCGTAACCAATGGCTGTAAAACGCTTTGCCAAGCTCAGCGCCTCAGCTTTTGTTTCATCCGCAATTGTAAAAATAATCGATCCGAAACTTGGCAAATGCAAATTCGAAGCTTCAAAGGCCTTATATAAAGCTTTCTCCAGCGTTCTATCTGTGCCCATCACTTCTCCAGTTGACTTCATTTCTGGTCCTAAGTACGTATCTACTTTAGCAAGTTTTGTAAATGAAAAAACTGGTGCTTTTACATGCACACAATCAGATTCTTTGTATAAACCATCTTGATATTCTAGCTCCTGCAAACTTGCTCCTAAAATTAATTTTGTCGCCACTTGCGCCATCAAAATACCAGTTACTTTTGATAAAAACGGCACTGTTCTAGAAACGCGCGGGTTAACTTCAATCACATAAACTTTCTCTTTATAGATAACAAACTGGATATTCATCATTCCAATACAATTCAGTCCAAGCGCTAAACGCTTTGTATAATCCGCAATCGTCTCTTTCACTTTTTGAGATAAAGACTGCGCCGGACATACCGCTATCGAGTCTCCTGAGTGCACACCTGCTCGCTCGATATGCTCCATAATTCCAGGAATCAAGACACTCTTACCATCAGAGATTGCATCAACTTCACATTCTTTTCCAACCAAGTAACGGTCAACCAACACTGAATGATTAGGAGAGGCTTTCACAGCCGTTTTCATATACGCGCGCAAGTCAGCTTCATTATCCACAATCTCCATTGCTCGTCCACCCAACACATAAGATGGACGCACCAAAACAGGGTAACCAATCTCTCTTGCCACCTGCACTGCTGCTTCTTCCGACGTTGCTGTAGCACCATTGGGTTGTGGAATTTCTAAATCTTTTAAAGCTTTTTCAAATAAATCTCGATCCTCAGCTCGATCTAAATCTTCAACCTGTGTGCCTAAAATATTGATGCCACGCTTTGCTAGAGGCTCTGCTAAATTAATTGCTGTTTGTCCACCAAATTGAACCACAACCCCTTCGGGTTGCTCCAAATCAATCACGTTTAACACATCTTCTAAAGTTAGCGGCTCAAAATACAGCTTATCCGAGATCGAAAAATCCGTTGAAACTGTCTCTGGATTAGAATTTATAATAATTGCTTCAAATCCTGCCTCTTGAATTGCTTTGACCGAATGAACCGTCGCATAATCAAACTCAATCCCTTGTCCAATGCGAATAGGACCGGATCCTAGTACCAAAATAGAGTTTTTTTTCGTTCTTAAAGACTCATTTTCAAATTCATACGTTGCATAAAAATAAGGTGTTGTTGCTTCAAACTCCGCCGCACAAGTATCCACCATCTTATAAACAGGAGTAACTCCTTTAGCGATCCGAAAGGTCCTAACCTCATCAATGGTTTTACCCCAAATTTCGGCAATTTTTTGATCGGAAAAACCGTTTTGTTTTGCTTTACTTAGCATCGCAACATCTTCCGCATGGATTGCCAGCTCTTCTTCCAGCTCAACAATGTGTAATAACTTATCCAAGAAAAATAAATCAATTTTTGTTAACTTTGCTAACTCTTCGATCGTAATTCCGCGGCGAATAGCCTCTGATAAATAAAACAGGCGATCATCTTGAGCTTTGACAGTTTTCGCAATTAATTGTTCGTCAGAAACCTCTGCCAACTCCTTGATTTCGTTATGATAAACGCCAATCTCAAGTGAGCGCACTGCTTTAAGCAAACTTTCTTCAATATTGCGCCCAATTGCCATCACTTCACCAGTTGCCTTCATCTGTGTGCCAAGTGTGCGGTCCCCTTTTTCAAATTTATCAAAGGGCCAACGTGGAATTTTTGCAACAACATAATCAAGTGCCGGCTCAAACTGCGCAACTGTGGTATTGGTCACCGGATTTTTCATCTCATCTAGTGTCAGCCCCACCGCAATTTTTGCCGCCAGTTTGGCAATAGGATAACCTGTTGCTTTTGAAGCGAGCGCTGATGAGCGTGACACGCGCGGGTTAACCTCAATCACATAGTAACGAAAACTATTTGGATCAAGCGCTAGCTGGACATTACAACCGCCCTCAATCTTTAAAGCGCGAATAATCTTCAGCGAAGCATCCCGCAGCATTTGATACTCATAATCAGATAAGGTTTGCGACGGCGCAAAAACAATCGAATCCCCGGTATGAATACCCACGGGATCAAAGTTTTCCATATTACAAACCACAATCGCATTATCATGCGAGTCGCGCATCACTTCATATTCGATTTCTTTAAAGCCAGTAATGGATTTTTCAATCAAGCATTGATTCACAGGAGACAGTTTTAAGCCGTTTTCTGCCACCACGCGCAGCTCTTCTTCATTATCACACATACCGCCGCCTGTGCCGCCCAAAGTGAAGGCCGGACGCACAATCACGGGATAGCCAATTTTTTCTACAAAAACTAATGCTTCTTTTACCGTATAAACAATATCAGACTCTGGAATCGGTTGTTCCAATTCTTCCATTAACTGCTTAAATAAATCACGATCTTCGGCCCTATCAATCACTGACAATTTTGTGCCTAGCAGCTCAACATCCAGCTCTTCTAGAACTCCTACCTTTGCTAGCTCCATTGCCATATTTAAACCAGTTTGCCCGCCCAGTGTTGGCAGCAGGGCATCAGGTCGCTCCTTACGCAAAATACGCGAAACGAACTCTAAAGTAATCGGCTCAATATATACCTTATCGGCAATTTCTTGATCTGTCATAATGGTCGCTGGATTGGAATTCACCAAAACGACTTCATAACCCTCTTCGCGCAACGCTAAACAAGCCTGCACTCCCGCATAATCAAACTCCGCAGCTTGTCCAATAATAATCGGACCAGAACCAATCACCATAATCTTTTTAATATCTGTGCGCTTTGGCATTTTTACTCCACCTTTATACTAATTTAGTGAGATTTTAGAACCTGTTAACAGGTTCTTATACAAAAACCAACCCAAAAGTTAGATAAATAACTTCTGGGTTAGCTTCATAAACTATTCATTAGGATTTAAATAATATTTATCAAATTTTTTCAAATTATCGTCAAAATCGTAAACCAACGGTGGAAAATTCGGAATTTCAACCTTCATAATCTCATCATCTGATAACTGTTCAATATGCTTTACTAACGCGCGAATCGAATTTCCATGAGCTCCAACAAAGACATTTTTTCCTCTCTTTAAAGCTGGAGCAATCTTATCTTCCCAAAATGGCAAAGCACGCTCTAAAGTTACTTTCAAGTTCTCCGCATCAGGAATCACCGAATCATCTAATAAAGCATAACGACGGTCTGTATGTGCAGAATACTTATCGTCTCGTGGCATCTCTGGTGGCAAAGTATCGTAAGAACGACGCCAAATATGAACTTGCTCCTCACCATGTTTTGCTGCGGCGTCAGCTTTGTTTAATCCAGTAAGTCCACCGTAGTGACGCTCATTTAAACGCCAAGATTTTTCAACAGACACCCATAGCTGATCAGAAAACTCCAATACATAATTTGTTGTTTTAATGGCACGCTTTAAAACAGAAGTAAAAGCAATATCAAACTTAATTCCTGCTTCTTTGATTAACTGCCCTGCTTTAATCGCCTCTTCAACGCCTTGCTCTGCTAAATCAACATCTGCCCACCCCGTAAACAGATTTCTTTGATTCCACTCAGATAAACCATGACGTGCAAATACTAATTTTGACATTTAAAAATAAGCTCCTTTTTTATTTTTGTTTAAACAAACTTTGAAAAAAATATTCTAATGCATTATACCCTGCTTTTTTCTAAATTAATTAAAATTATATGAAGATAAACTACATATAGTAATTAAATACTTTCCAATACAATCTGCGCAATCGCGGTTTTTTCTGTATGGGAAATAGAAACCCATACTTTGCCTGTAAAAGGTGCTTTATTTACATATGGCGCACCTAAGTTATCGGTCAGGGTTTCAATATCTTGTAGATCCAACTTTCTTAAACCTGTTCCTAAAGCTTTTGCAAAAGCCTCTTTCACCGCAAAACGACCTGCTGCATACTCAACTTTTCGCTGAGCATTCAGACTATAAAAATAAACTTTTTCCTTCAATGTTAAAATGCGCGTAATAAATCGCTCACTTCTTGCAATAGCCTTTTGCATTCTATCTAAATCTACAATATCGACACCGATCCCTTGAATCATTTCACCCTCCGTGTCCTTATTTTAGCAAATAATCAAGTAAAGGACACATATCGGGAATTTGACACATAGGCGTATAAAAGTGATTTACGATTGTTTATTTTTAAAATTTTTCACCCTATATTGTTGTTACATAGAAATTGTTTTTATTAGAACCTGTTAACTTGTCTGTCTATTGATGAATTGCGTTTACCAAGTTTGTAATCAAGCAAAGCTTGAACAAATCGTAAAAAACCCGACAGGTCTTTTGACGAAATATCAGGGAAAAAGAAACGCACCGAGTAGGTACGTCCTGTCTAAACTCTGTCAAGCTAACGCTTGCCAATCGTTAAGGCAGTTCGCAATTTTCATGGATCTAGTTTCGCAAGAGGTCTATTA
>JAIRLR010000033.1 GCA_031259195.1 Streptococcaceae bacterium
TTGTATATTCATAAGTTTATTATTGCGGTTTTATGAAAAAAAGTAAATGCTGTTGCCCTGTATAAATCTTTCTCACAAACTTAAATATCATAAATCCTAAAATTATTATTTTAAAAATAGACGGAATATAAAGATAATTTTGTAAAGAATTTAGCATTTTGTAAAACGAAAGAAAAGCAAGCGTCCAAATAGTTAAAAACCAAAGACCACAAATACTATCATAGCGTGTTGTTTTAAGTTTTTTCATCCATGAATTTATGGCTCTATAACCAGCTAAACGAAGATTAAAAATTCCTAAAATAGAAGATAAAATAAAATATCCATCAGAAGTTCCAAACGGTAATAAATTTGTAAAAATCATCGATATATTTGAGATAATAAACATTATTAAAATTTGAGAATGAATTTTAAAATTTAATAAAAGCAAAATCCCCATAAAAGCTAAAAAATCTTCCCTTTTTTCTTTTTTTATCAACACATAAGAAGAGATAAAATTTGCATATTTCAAAAATTTGTCTATCATTTTTATTTTTTCAACTGATCCACCATTTCCTGACTAGGCGTGACTAAGATAGTTTTTTGTCCTTCATAAATGACAAATCCAGCTTTAGCGCCATTTGGCTTGCGGATATGCTTTACTTGCACCACATCTACCGGCACTTGGGCAGAGTAGCGATATTTGGAATAATAAGCGGCCAGCATCCCTGCTTGCGTTAACGTTTCATCACTTGGCTGACTAGACTCGACAATCACATGTGAACCGGGAATATTTTTGGCATGCAACCAATAGTCAGTTTTTTTGGCCATTTTCAATGTCAAGCGATCATTTTGCAAATTATTTTTGCCGACTAAAATTTTTGTGCCATCACTTGCTTGGAACTGTGCCGGCTGACTAGGTTTTGCTTTTTTTTGTTTTTGGGGGCGAGCTTTGATATAACCTTCTGCTTGCAACTCTTCAAAAATCACCGGAATTTCTACTGGTGTTGCTAATTCTAATTGCGATTCAACACTTTTTAAATACAAAATCTCCTGCTTTGTTTGTTCAATCTGCTCTTTAACAATCCGTACGGCTTTTTTTAATTTTTGATACTTTTGAAAATATTTTTGTGCATTTTGATTTGGCGATAAAGAAGGCTTTAAAGCAATTTTAATCAGAACATCATCTTCGTAATAATTTTTCAGCTCAACAAAGTTGACACCTTTAGGAATTTGCGCTATAAAAGTTGTTAAAAGCTCTCCTTTGCGACGATAATCTTCGGCATTTTCCGTATCGTCTAATGCCGCTTGTAGTTTTTTTAACTTTGCTTGATTTTTTTTGCGCTCAACTTTTACACGATGTAAAAGATCTCCAGCTTGCTGCTTAGTTCGATCTTTTTCTGCCTTATCTGTAAAAAAAGCATTCAACAGCTCATTTAAGCTATTAAACGTTGCCCTTGACTCACCTAAGGATAAAAAAGCAATCGGTGTAAACCATTCTTTATCATTATTTTCATATAAACTTGGCTTAGTAGACTCCAATGAAATAAAAAAGTCATGCCATACACGCAGCTTTTCGTTAAATTTTCTTTTTAGGCGATAAGCTAACTCTTCTGCTGTATCACGACCAAAACCTTGAAAATTCTCCTGCAGAAAACGCGCTGATAAGTCTTGGGCCGTGTATAAAATTTCAAATATTTCCGTTTCTTGCAAAGTAAATGGATTTTTCCCACTTTGCTTAGGCGCAGTACGATATTCTACTCCTGGAATAATCGTTCGATAAGTATTTTGAGTAAAACCTATATGTTTGATGGCATCTAGAATTTTTCCTGTTTCTTTATTTAACAAAATAATCGTTGAGTGCCGATTCATAATTTCCACAATCAAAACAATATTTTGCAAATCTCCTAGTTCATCACGATGGCTAAAAGTAAAATGCAAAATACGATCGTTTTCCACTTGTTCAATCGATTCTAAAATCGATCCTTCCAAATACTTTCTTAACACCATCACAAAGTTAGGCGGATTTTTAGGATTGTTGTATTGCATAGTCGTCAGCTGTACACGCGCATAGCTAGGGTGCGAAGATAATAGTAATTTATGATTTTGACTATTTGCACGGATAGCTAGCACAATCTCTTGTTTATATGGCTGATGCACTTTTTGAATGCGCCCATGTAGTAACTTTGCTTGAAGTTCATGCACCAAAGCATGAATAAAAATACCATCAAATGACACATCATCACTTTCTTTCTAATCCATTTTTAGCTCGCAACTCCTGCATTTTCTTTGCGCGATTTGCTGTTAAGTCTTTCTGTTTTCTGACCTTCGGCAAAATATCTTCGCTAGTAACTTTAGAATTCTTTGCCCAGGTCTCAGGTTTACTCTCTTCAAATTGTTCCAAAAATTTAACCACCTCGCGAATAACTGCTGTCGGTGTTGAAGCGCCTGCAGTTACGGCAATTTTTTGGATACCTTTAAGCCACTCTACTTTCAGCTCAGAAAGATCAGCGATTCTCTTTGCTGGCACATGCGCCTGCTCTAGCGAGATTTGTGCCAAACGATTAGTATTATTACTTCGAACGTCCCCAATCACTAGTGTTAAATCACACCCTCTAGCTTGCATCGCTACTGCTTTTTGACGAATCTGTGTGGCATGACAGATCTCTTTATGAACTACGATCTGCGGATATCTTTTCTTAAGCGCTTCCATTATTTCGGCTACATCCCACTGACTCATCGTTGTCTGATTTGTAATAAAAAGTTTTTCGCCTGCTAAAGGCAGCGATTCTATTTCCTCTAACTTTGAAAGCAGGTAAACTTTCTTTGGCGCAATACCGATAGCTCCTTCTGGCTCTGGATGACCTTTTTTTCCAATATAGATAATCTCATATCCGTTATCCACATATCTTTTTATCAATTCATGTGTAATCTGAACATCAGGACAACTTGCATCAATTGTTGTTAAACCTTTTGCTTTAGCTAAACGAACCACCTCAGGGGAGGTGCCATGAGCTGTAAAAATCACTGTTCCAGAGTCAATTTTATCCAAAATCTCTTTACGATTGACTCCATCAGTTGTATAAATACCGATTTCTTTAAAACTTTCTGTAACATGTTTATTATGAACGATCATTCCTAAAATATATATTGGACGCGGCAGAGTTTTATCAAGCGCAGCGTTATAGGCGATCACCATTGCATTCACAACTCCGTAACAAAATCCTCGTGGGCTGATATTGATAATTTTCATTTTTTCTCCTAAGAGCCTGTTAACAGGTTCTTACACAACTTTTGAAACGTCATGAAGCCGATGGGTTCAAATACGTTCTACCTTCAGCTATTTTTACCACAACATAATCTTCCATTAATCTGACACAATTAGGATCTGGATAAGACGGCATAGCTTCAGACTCCTTTGTCGCACGTGCTAGTTGATCTCGATTTGGCAATTTAAAAGGGATTCCTAGCGTTTTCATAAATCCTAAGCCATTCTCTGTTGTTTGAATCGGGTTTGCTGCAAAGTCAAAAACAGAGTGGCCAATTGCTTCGCCCGGCAAAAAATTACGATCATCGCGAAAACACTTTGACATTTTATAATTGCCAAATAACACAACCGGTACTTTCTTATCAACTTGCACTTGCCCAATCAAATGCTTAAGATCATTTGCCAAACGCACATCCTCGCCGTAGCGCATTTGGTCAGAATAGAATAAATGCGAAGTCACTCTTGTCTGGTACACAGTGATAAATAACGCCAAGCACGTAATAACAATCGCGCACCTTTTTTTATAAGTGTGAATCAGATAGAAAATCATAAACGCTAGTGCAAGGGGCAACGCCATAATTGTTCTAACTGGTACAACGCCCCCACCAATAATAGGGATAATCATAATGGAAAAAGGAATCCCTATACCAGTCATAATGCAAAGAAATTTTTTCCCAGGACTTTCTTTTTTTTGGTATGCAATTATTTTAATAATAAAAAGCAGTGAGATTAATGGCAAAAAGGGCGTCCCCGGTGCAATAGTTGAATGAGCATCTTTGATTGCCTTAGCATAAGGTTTAGCTAAATGCAGAAAAGTATAATATGTTGCATTTTGAACCATCGGAATATTGCCCATCGTAATAGTATAACTAAGGCGCAAAATATGAAAAATATTTTCCTGAAATGGCCTTTGTTGCCAGTGATTCATCGCCCCAAAATAATAAACTTTTTTAAGATGACAAACAAAAAGAACCGTTTTATTAATCAGCCAATAAACTGCTACTGCTAGAAGCATTGCTGCCAAAAATTTCATACAAAGCTGCCAGTATTCTTTAACTTCACATTCCATTTGTTTTGCCAACAGAACAAAACAAAGCAAAACTCCACAACCAAAAAGCAGCACCATCGACTGATAGACCGAAATCATTAAAACAAGCAAAAGAAAAGCAGAAATAACTTTGCCTCTTTCACCATCCAAAAATCCTTTGTAGAAAAGGTAAATAACATACGGGCAAATGGTAATCATTAGCGCTACTTCTGAGGCTTGATGCAAAAAATAAAATTGCTCCGCCCAAAAAATCGAAGTCATAAAAGTCAGAGCAAAAGGGATTAGCTGATTATTTCTCCCAGTACTCCTGCAAAAAATAACGATTAAATAACTCCAAAAAAGTGTAAATAACCAAATTAAACAAAAAGTTAGTAAGAAGGCGAAAAAAGGATTAAAGTGCCGAGATCCTTGTAGTGCAGCTAAACCAAAGCGACCAATCTGTACTTCCCACTTTAACGCCTCAACTCTATTCGCCATAAATGGTACGGTATCAATACCGATGCTATACCAAAATAACTTGCAGCCATATGTAAAAAATAAAGCTATGCTGATGGCAATCACCAAAGGGGGATTATTGCGAAAAAAAGCACAAAATCCCTTGACATTTGCCTTTTCCAATGTGAATTTCATCTTTCTCTCCAGCCTATATGAAAATTAGCGCATTGTTGGAAACAGTAAAACATCACGGATTGATGAAGCATTAGTCAGCAGCATCACCAAGCGATCAATCCCAATACCTAAACCTCCTGTTGGCGGCATACCATACTCTAACGCTTCCACAAAGTCCTCATCTAAGCCATGCGCTTGATCATTTCCTGCTTCTTTTTCCAGTACTTGTTGCTTAAAACGTGCTCTTTGATCGATCGGATCATTTAACTCCGTAAAAGCATTCCCAAACTCACGCCCCACAATAAATAACTCAAAGCGATCCGTAAAACGTTCATCTTTAACATTTTTCTTGGCCAAAGGGGAAATCTCCACTGGGTATCCATAAACAAATGTCGGCTGAATTAAGGTTTCTTCCACAAATTTTTCAAAAAACTCATTGATGATATGGCCAACTTCCATCCGCTCTTTAACCTCAACTTGATGTTGAAGAGCTAGCTTACGCCCTTCTTCCAAGGAGATCTTCGGCCAAAAGTCAACACCAGTCTTTTCTTTGATCAAATCAAGCATATGTACACGTTTAAACTTGCTATCAAGATCAATCTCTTTTGCTCCATATACAATTTTCATATCTTTGGATAAAGCTTCTTTAGCAACATGACGAATCAAATCTTCTGTTAAATCCATCACATCATAAAAGTCAGTATAAGCTGTATAGGCTTCAAGCATCGTGAATTCGGGATTATGAGTTGTATCAATTCCTTCATTACGAAAAACACGACCAATCTCATAAACCTTCTCCATGCCACCAACAATCAAGCGCTTTAAATGAAGCTCTAAAGCAATTCGCAGATATAAATTCAGATCCAGCGCATTGTGATGAGTGCTAAAAGGACGTGCACTGGCACCGCCTGCCTCATTATGCAAAGTAGGCGTTTCAACTTCCAAATAACCCCTTCTATCTAAAAAGCGCCGAATCTCTGAAATAATCTGACTACGTTTTACAAAACGATCAAAGCTTTCGCGATTAGCAATCAAGTCCAGATAACGCTTACGATAACGCTGCTCAATATCTGTAAGACCATGATATTTTTCCGGTAGCGGGCGCAGGGATTTCGTTAGCAGCTCAACCTTTGTAGCCTTAATAGAAAGCTCTCCCATATCAGTTCGCATCACTTGACCGGTAACACCCCAAAAATCACCTAAGTCGGCCTTTTTGTAGATGGCATAAGCAACTTCTCCTACTTCATCCTTACGAACATAAATCTGAATCTGTCCTTCACGATCTTGCAGATGCGCAAAGCCAACCTTGCCTTTTCCGCGCTTGGTCATCATTCGCCCAGCAATCACTGCTGTAACATTTAATTCATTCAACTCTTCTTTTGTTTTTTCATCAAACTGCTTATGCAATTCTTTTGAATTATACGTCCGCTCAAAACGATGACCAAATGGATCTTCACCCATTTCACGCAAAGCCTCCATTTTTTCACGCCGCACGCGCATTTGATCATTCATTTCTTGAATAGAATCCTCGGTCAAAATCTCTCTCCTTATCTTATGAAATCCAATAATAAAATACGCCAAACACCTTCATTTTTTGAAAATGTCTGGCGAAATTCAATTTTTAAATCAAATTAGAAATTACAATTGTTTATTGTAAAATTCAACGATTAATGCTTCATTGATTTCTGGATTAATTTCATCACGAGCTGGCAAGCGCGTTAAGCTTCCTTCAAGCTTTTCAGCATCAAATGATACAAATGATGGTCGATACATAATCGCTTCAACAGCTTCTTTGATCACTTTTATACTTTTTGATTTTTCACGAATAGCAATCACTTGACCAACTTCTACGCGAAATGATGGAATATTCATACGTTTACCATTAACAGTAATATGTCCATGATTAACCAGCTGACGTGCTGCACGCCGTGTTGTTGCTAAACATAAACTATAAACAACATTATCCAAACGACTCTCCAGCAAAATCATAAAGTTTGCACCATGTTTTCCTTCTTTAATCTTTGCTGATGCAACAAATAAATTTTTAAACTGACGTTCATTAACGCCATACATATGACGCAATTTTTGCTTTTCAGCTAACTGCAAGCCGTATTCAGACAACTTTATGCGACTGTTTGGTCCATGCTGACCTGGTGCATAGTTGCGACGTGATAACTCTTTGCCATTTCCTAATAAAGAAATTCCCAAACGACGAGATCTTTTCCAAGATGGTCCTGTATAGCGAGACATTTTAAACCCTCCAATAATTTTTTTGGAGTAAAATAATAGGTTTATTCTAATTTCGTGCAATTGCTCTTAGAACCTGTCTACCATCTTTCAGTGGACGAAATTTTTGAATAATTTTGTGCAATTTTAGGCAAAAAATGTAGATTAGCGAAGCGTTGGTTCCAAATCAAGGCTTTTTAACGACGAAGTGCAAAAAATTATCAAAAACTTTCGCCGCTAGAAGATGGTAGACAGACTCTTCTGCTTTCACCTCTGCAGCCGCGGTTACTAACGTATCGAAACTTAAGCAACTGTTGACGACAATCCAATAAACTGCTGCATTATTTTACGCAACCGTTATTCTAACAAATCATCTTAAAACATTCAAATGACAATATCTAGAGAAATACCTAAAAAGGCGATTGTCCCACCTTTTTACTACATCTACTTTACACAATATACCAAGCAATGCCCTCATTATTCCAGCCATGAGCCACAGCATTTTCCACCTCAGCATAATTTGTTGTCCAAACATGCTCACCATTTGTCGGATTATATATCCGGTAAACAGGGACGGTACCTTGCGCTCTAGCGTACCAAGCAATTCCCTCATACTGCCAGCCTGCGGCAACTAAGGCATCTTTTTCATTAGCGTTAATCGTGAAGTGGTGAATCCCGCTATTTGGATTATACAGTCGATAAACCGGCACTCCATCAGCGCTTCTATATCTAAAAGCAACACCTTCATCACGCCAGCCCAGAGCAACTAACGCAGCGACTTCCTCTTTATTCATCGTGTAGTGATGCATGCCATTGTTAGGATTGTATACTCTAAAAACCTCAAGTGTCTCTTCATCAAGTGGCGGGTTAGGTATTCCCGAAGACATCGACCATGGAGGTGTTATTGATGACGATGGACGTTGCGGAGTTGTTACAATTTGAGGTAGCACACTAACTGTTTCCGCTACTACCGGCGCTAGCGAAATATGAGGTGGGACAAATGCTTCATCAGCGGTATGAGGAGGTACAAATGTTGGTGCTGGCTCCTCAGCGATATAGGGGGCTGCTGCTTCGCGCAACGGTGCGGGTACAATAGCTAAAGGTTGAACTCCAAGATCAGCGACTGAAAAGTCTAACAAGTGATGCATCACCTCTGCGGAAATGTTACCACGACGGAATAAATCTAGAAAAACATTCTTCCATCTTTCCTGAGTAGACATCCCTTCTAGCAAGGAAGATTCTATTAAATTATTAATATAATCTGCAGTTTCCGCAGGAGTTATTATATTTAAAGTAAGCGCATTAGCTACAGGCGTTAAGCCCGTGGCAGCTCTTCCATTAAGAGTTCCAACTGGTCCACCATTAAAGTCAACAAGTGATAATACTGTATGAGATTGATTATCACTTTGAAAACGAAGATGACAATTATTTGGAGATCTTCCAAAAGTCCAATGAGTTTGATCTGGCAATGCCTGACCTCTTTCATCATGCGGTGTATATAACATCGTATGGAAATTTACATACTCTCGATCATAACGCACAAGATCCTCAACTTGACTATTTAAACCAAAAACTCTTGCATCAATATTTACCGAAGCACCAATATCAAAATCATTATGAGGTGTTGTGGCGTTATGAGGAGTTGGAGAATATCTAAGAATTGGGTCACCATCATCGTCAGTAATAGGAGTTCTTACATCTGATGTCGGATAATCAGCAAATACTTTAGGAATTTGATCCAAAAATACTTGATGTGGTCTAAGTAGCATTTCACGACTTCCACGGTCTACAACAGTCTCCTCATTCAATACAAGCCAAAGATATTGAAGACTTGAAAATTCAGTTCTATTTACACCCAGATATTGACTTATATTTGTACGCACATCTTCAGTTAATGGAATTTTAAATTTTATGAGGGGGAGTGAGCTAATATGTTGATCATAGGTGTCTACCATAACATGATTCAACAAGTCAACATCTTCTACTTGTTGCTCCCAACCACTCGGATCCGCATAAACAGCGTTACTAACTATAACCGACGCAGCAACAGTCACAGCTACAAAAAGTAAACTTTTTAACCGCATTTCACAATATTCCTCCCTAAAAAATAAATCAATCACTGTCCAAGCTTAGTTCCGAAATCTTCCCCGTCTGCAAATAAACAATCCACTCACAGATGTTAGTTACATAATCCCCGATGCGCTCTAAAAAGCCAGCAACTTTTAAATAATCGTTACCTGATACAATTGTATCAGGATTTTCTTGCATTTCATAGATAGAATGATCATAGATGCTGCTGTAATAATCATTAACTACTTTATCCCAATTGGCGATCTCTTCTGCTTGCTGCGCGTCATGTTCAATATATGCCGTCAAAACAGCATCCACCATTTTCTGAACCTGCATACTCATCTTAGATATCTCATCTTCAATCTTTAAAATCCGTGTCTCACCTTTTACCTGAATAGTTGACTTGGCAATCGAAACCGCATGATCTCCCATATGCTCCAAATCACCACTAGCCTTCATAATCGTGATAACCACGCGCAAATCAGTCGTCACTGGCTGCTGCAAAGCGATCAACTCAAAAGATTTCTTTTCTAATTTGATTTCCAGCTCATTAATATCAATATCATGCGCGATCACTTCTTGCGCAAGCTTACGATCATGATTAACAAACGAAGCCACAGCTTTATTGATCGCCTCCGAAACTTGATTTCCCATATCATAAAACCGACGATGTAGTTTTGTCAGTTGTTGTTCAAACTGACTACGTAACATACATATCTCTCCTCGCGCTATCCTTTCAGTAAATAATTTTATCATATTTATTAATGAAAATCTAGTCAATGATTTTTGAAAATGTCCCAAAAATCTTAAAACATAAGCGTAAAAATTTTTTATTATCTCTAAGAGCCTGTCCAAGATCTCATAAACCTGCTATACTTCTCATAAAAAAGAAAGCGAGCAATCCTATCTATGAGATACCCAAGTGACATCAGCCGCGAAGAATTGATGCGATCCGTCCAGAGTTAGAGAACTTCAAGAAGCGAACCAATCCCAGAAAATATGACTTATACGATATCTTTTGCGCGGTTCTCTATGTTGTCAAAACTTACCTGCCA
>JAIRLR010000034.1 GCA_031259195.1 Streptococcaceae bacterium
CCTCGATTTAGCACCACTAAACCTACGTTTTTTGCCTCAAATTGTAAAAAAATAGCTCAAAAATTCATTTCATTAGAGATCTTGGACAGGCTCTTAGACACTGAAGGGGTACCTTATAAAAGTTGACACATACAAATAAATGGTAAGTTTGACGAAGAGGTATAAAGACTGTAAAATCATAAAAGTATTTTGAGGTTTGTCCTTTTAGAGCCTGTTAACGATCTCTCAGTGGATGAAATTTTTGAGAAATTTTTGAACAGTTCTAGGCAAAAAATGCAGATTTGGTGGTTCCAAATCGAGGCTCCCGTTCCAACGATTTGTAATCAAGTGAAACTTGAACAAATCGTAGGGAACCCGACAGGTCTTTTAACGACGAAGTGTAAAAATTGCCTAAAATCTTCACCGCTAGAAGATCGTTAACAGGCTCTTAAGTCGTAATTTTAAGTAATGGAGGCACTATCTCTTGAAAGCACAGAATTTATTTACCTTTCGTTTTGTTAATACAAGACTGGGGTTTATGTTTCTTTTGGTCGTTTTATTTTGGCTTAAATCTGTTTGTGCTTATTTATTTAACTTTGATTTGAATATTGAAAGTACGTTTCAGTACTTTTTTCTTTTGATTAACCCTATAGCAACGACGATTTTTTTGCTAGGACTTACCTTATATCTTAAACGACCTTTAGCTAGCTATATAACAATGGGAACTGTTTATTGTTTGTTAACCCTTTTGTTATTTTCAAATGTTTCTTATTATCGTGAATTTTCTGATTTTTTAACAGTGGCCACCATTTTAGGCTCAAAATCGGTTTCTGCCGGTCTGGGTGAAGCAGCGATTAATTTATTTCGTCCATATGATCTCTTTTTTTTCATCGATTTAATTGTTATTCCGCTTCTTTTTTTTACGAAGAAAATACACATTGATCAACGATCTTTTCGTTTAAGAGTTTCTTTTGCTATTTCGACTATTTCATGTATGTTATTTGGTGCGAACTTATCTTTTGCTGAAGTTGCGCGTCCTGAGTTGCTGAAACGGATGTTTTCTAATGATTATATTATTAAGTATATGGGGATTAGCTTTTTTACTGTTTATGATAGCTATCGCTTTTTTAAGACTGATCAAGTTCGCTCGGAAGCTTCGCCCAAAGATTTAGATAAGGTAAAGGATTATGTGAGAGAACATTATGCTGCTTATGATAGTAATTTATTTGGTATTGCTAAAGGGCGTAATGTAATCACGATCCATTTGGAAAGTTTTCAGCAATTTTTAATTAATTATAAATTAAAAGATGATCAGGAAGTCGAGCATGAAGTTACACCTTTTTTAAATGAAATTTTTCGCTCCAAGGAAACTTTTAGTTTTGACAACTTTTTCCATCAAGTTGCACAAGGTAAAACTAGTGATGCGGAAAATTTATTAGAAAGTAGTTTATTTGGCTTAGAAAGCGGTTCTTTATTTACTCAATATGGTGAAGAGAATACTTTTCAGGCGGCTCCTAGTATTTTGCAGCAGAAGCTTGGCATGACTAGTGCTGTTTTTCATGGCAATGGTGGAGGATTTTGGAATCGTAATGAAACTTATAAGCAGCTTGGTTATGATTACTTTTTTCATGATAAGTATTTTAAAATTAACGAAAAAAATTCATTTCAGTATGGTTTGCATGATAAAGAATTGTTTAAACAATCGATTAAGTATCTAGAACATCTTCAACAACCTTTTTATGTCAAGTATATAACTGTTTCTAATCATTTTCCTTATGGAAAATTTCATGGAGAAGAAGATGGTTTTCCGTTTGCACAAACAAATGATAAGACAATCAATGGCTATTTTGCAACGACCAATTATCTTGATACAGCTATCAAAGAATTGTTTGATTACTTGAAAGCAAGTGGTCTTTATGATGATTCTATGATTATTATTTATGGCGATCATTATGGCATTTCTAATAAACGAAATCCCAATTTAGCAAGTTTATTAGATAAAGATCCAGAAATATGGAATGATTATGATAATGCAATGCTACAAAGAGTGCCCCTTATGTTTCATGTACCAAAGACTGATATTCCAGGGCGTACAGAGGAGAAAGGTGCTGACTATATTAATCATACCTTTGGTGGAGAAGTGGATGTCTTGCCAACGCTTTTGCATTTATTAGGAGTTGAAACTAAACAATATTTGCAACTTGGGCAAGATTTATTATCGCCAAATAGGGATCAAGTTGTGTCTTTTCGAAATAAAAGTTTTATAACGCCTGATTATACTGTTCTAGATTCTAAAATATATATTACTCAAGGAGAACAGGCCGGAGCTTTAGTGGAGAATCCAACTGCTGAAACCGAAAATACTATTGATCAACTTCGCCAGAAAGTAAACAATCAGCTTGCAGTATCTGATTTAATTACGACAAAAGATTTGCTGCGTTTTTATGGTCAGGATGAAAGTGGTTTAGTTCCCGTTAATCCGGAAAAATATAGTTATAAAAATGAGTTCGAGCACTTGAAAAAAATTGAAAAGCAAAAAAAGCAAGATTCCACTAGCCTTTATAGTAAAAATGATAAGCACTCAACGGTGAAGCTTTATAAGACAAAAAGTTACCAGGATTATCAAGATGAAAAAGAATCACTGCTTCAAGCTAATCCGGAAAGTGAAGCTGATAGTAATACATTTGAGCAATAAAAAAAGGAGAAATTTTAAATGAATTATAAAAAAATGATGATGATTTTAGTTAGTAGTGTAATGACGCTAACGTTATTTACAGCTTGTGGTAGTAAAGAAAAAGATATTTCGACTAAGCAAACTTCTAGTACAAAGAAAGAAGTTTTTGAATTCACTAGATTTGCCGCAGTTGAATGAAGGTGTAAGTAAAGATGAATATTTAGCAAGAATGAAGACGACTGAAGGGGAGATTGAGCTGAAGCTATTCCCTAAACAAGCACCATTAGCAGTAGAAAATTTTGTTACTCACGCCAAAGAAGGTTATTACAATGGCGTAACCTTTCATCGAGTTATGAAAGGCTTTATGATTCAAGGAGGAGATCCTCAAGGTACTGGTAAAGGTGGCGAGTCGATTTGGAAAGGAAAGATTCAGAAAAAAGATGCTGGCAATGGTTTTAAAAATGAAATTTCCAATCAACTTTATAATCTTCGCGCAGCTTTAGCAATGGCTAATGCTGGAGCAAATACTAATGGCAGCCAATTCTTTATCAATCAAAACAATGAAGATAAAAGTGATGGACTTTTATATGAAGATTATCCTGAAAAAATTATTGAAGCTTATAAAAATGGTGGAAATCCGAGTTTAGATGGGTATTATACTGTTTTTGGGCAAGTTGTTAAGGGGATGGATGTTGTAGATAAAATAGCTAATGCTGAGGTGAAAGCTGGCGAAAATGAAACTTCAGAAAATTCTACACCAGTAAATCCAGTTAAGATTGAAACGATTGAAATCTTGCAAAGTCCAAGCAAATAGTGATAAAAAGGATTGTTTATGGCAGTTCTTTTTTGGTTAAGATGACTTTGACAGCAAGTCATTTGTGATAGTAAAATAATATTTATCTCAGAGCCTGTTAATGATAACTTTTTGAAAAGGAGAAGTTTATGTGTGGAATTGTTGGCGTGGTAGGAAGTAAGAATGCAACGGATATTTTGATTCAAGGATTGCAAAAGTTAGAGTACCGTGGATATGATTCTGCAGGAATTTTTGTGGCTGATAAAAATGGAAGTCAAAATTTAATCAAAGCGGTTGGCAGAATTTCAACATTGCAAGAAAGAATCGGCATTGAAGTCAATGGTTCTTCAGGGATTGGTCATACGCGTTGGGCAACGCATGGCAAGCCGAGTGAGGCAAATGCGCATCCTCATGTATCAGCAAGCTCTCGCTTTATTTTAGTTCATAATGGGGTTATTGAAAATTTTAAGGAGTTAAAAGGAGAATATCTGGCAAATGATAAGTTTATTGGAGAGACTGATACGGAGATCATTGTTCATTTAATCGGCAAATTGATCGAAAAAGAAAGTTTATTAGTAATAGAAGGTTTTCAAAAAGCATTGAAGTTGATCGAAGGCTCTTTTGCTTTTGCTTTGATAGATAAAGAAGATCCTGAAACGATTTATGTAGCAAAGAATAAGTCGCCGTTATTAATTGGTTTAGGCGATGGTTACAATATGGTGTGTAGTGATGCAATGGCGATGATTCGCGAAACAAATCGCTTTTTAGAGATTCATGATGGAGAAATGGTGATTGTTGAAAAAGATTTGGTAAAGATTTTAGATCCTAACGGTGCCACGATTAAACGTGAGCCTTATATAGCGCAGTTAGATTTATCAGATATTGGTAAAGGGACTTATCCGTACTATATGTTAAAAGAAATCGATGAGCAGCCAGCAGTGATGCGTCGAATTATGCAGGAGTATATGTCTGATGCCAATCCTCATCAGATGAAAGTCAATCAAGAGATTTTAGAAGCAGTAGCAAAGGCTGATCGAGTGTATATTATTGCTGCAGGGACAAGTTCTCATGCTGGTTGGGCGGCAAAAACTTTCTTTGAGCAGCTGATGAAAACGCCAGTGGAAATTTGTATTTCTTCTGAGTTTGGCTATAACATTCCTTTGCTATCCCAAAATCCATTGTTTATTTATATTTCGCAATCAGGAGAGACAGCGGATAGTAGGCAAGTTTTAGTCAAAATGAAAGAGCTTGGGCATAAGGCGCTGACTATTACCAATGTAGCAGGTTCGACTTTATCACGGGAAGCGGATTATACATTATTGCTGCATGCCGGTCCTGAAATTGCCGTTGCTTCGACGAAGGCTTATACAGCGCAAATTGCAGTAATGGCTGTTCTTGCCAAAGCCGTAGGTGAATATATTGAAAATCCAGTGGCGAAAGACTTTAATTTGGTTAAAGAACTATCATTAGTGGCAAATGCGATCGAAGCATTGTTGACAGAGAAAGAGTTGATCGAACAAAAAGTTTCTAAACATTTGCAAGGGACTAGAAATGCTTTTTATATTGGTCGGGGTGCTGATTACTATGCTTCAATGGAAGCTGCGTTGAAGTTAAAGGAGATTTCTTATATTCAGTGTGAAGGCTTTGCAGCTGGAGAGTTAAAACACGGAACGATTGCTTTAGTTGAGGATGGAGTGCCTGTGCAAGCATTGATTAGTAATCAAGAAATAGCGTCACATACCAGGGGAAATGTGATGGAAGTAGCTTCGCGCGGGGCAAAGGTTTTAACAATTGTCTCACAAGACTGTGCTCAAGCAGATGATGATATCGTTGTACAAATGGTTCATCCGTTTTTAACTTGCATTGCAATGGTAGTGCCAACACAATTGGTGGCTTATTATGCCACTTTGCAAAGAGACTTGGATGTTGATAAGCCGCGCAATCTGGCAAAATCAGTAACGGTAGAATGAAATAGTAAACAAAAAAATATGTAAATTGTAACCCAAACTCGTCCACCCATCAAAATCCATTCAATAAAGATGTTACGCGTTGTCAAAAGAAGGGGGGAGATTTTTCAACCCACAATTGATTGTCCTTTTTTTATTTAACTGGACGGGTTTGGGTTACAATTTACAAACATATGTTTAAAGTTATACCAAAGCGTTGGGTTGTGGAGCGGTGTTTTGCAAAGCTCAAGAAATCTAGGCGATTGTTCAAAAATGTTGAGCGAAAACTTTCCACAAGTTAAGCAGATGGTAGTGCTGGCGTTTTTAGGTATTCTTATAAAAAGATGAGATAAGTTAACAGGTTCTAAGCAAGAAGGAGAATTTGTTTGGATTATTTACGTGTGGGGAAGATTGTAAATACGCAAGGATTGCGTGGAGAGGTGCGAGTAATTTCGCAAACAGATTTTCCTGATAAGCGATATAAGATAGGAAGTCAGTTGACTTTGTTTCAGGAGCAAAGAGATGATCCTGTTGTTTTAACTATTAAATCTTATCGTAGGCACAAAAATTTTGATGTTTTAAGTTTTGAGGATCATCCAAGTATTAATGATGTAGAAAAATATCGTGATGGGATTTTAAAAGTTTATGCTGATGATTTGCAAGTTTTATCTGAAAATGAGTTTTATTATCATGAGATTATTGATTTAGAAGTGTTGACGGTAGATGGTAAAAAAATCGGCAAGGTAAAAGAAATTCTATCTCCAGGTGCTAATGATGTATGGGTCGTTAAGCGTGAAAGTAAGAAGGATGTATTGATCCCTTATATTGAACCCGTAGTAAAAAAAATTGATTTGGCAAATGGTGTTGTTAAAATTGAGTGGATGGAAGGTTTAATAGACGATGAGACTTGATATTTTAACCCTTTTTCCTGAGATGTTTTCTTCATTAGAGCATTCCATTGTTGGCAAAGCAAAGGATAATGGTTTTGTTGGTATTTATTTACATAATTTTCGCGACAATGCAAAGAATAAGCAAAAGCATGCAGATGATTATCCCTATGGTGGAGAGTCAGCGGGGATGCTTTTATTGCCGCAGCCTATTTTTGATACTATGGATAAAATTCAAGCAGAAACGAGCGCTTTAAAGAAACGCGTGATTTTATTAGATTCTGCTGGACAAGTGTTTACTCAGCAAATGGCTGAAGAGTTTGCTAAGAAAGAGCAACTTGTGTTTATTTGCGGTCGCTATGAAGGTGTAGATGAGCGTGTTCGTTTATTAGTAAGTGATGATATTTCGATTGGCAATTATGTGCTAACTGGTGGCGAGCTAGGTGCGATGGTCATAATAGATGCTGTATTGCGCCTACTTCCGGGGGTTTTAGGAAATGAAGAAAGTGCACAGTGTGATTCATTTTCTTCTGGGTTGCTTGAAGAGCCGCAGTATACAAGACCGAGGGAATTTCGAGGATTAAAAGTGCCGGAGGTTTTATTAAGCGGTGATCATGAGAAAATTCGCAAATGGCGATTAAAAGAATCACTGCGCAGAACATATCAACGTCGCCCAGAGCTGCTTGCAAAATTAGAATTAACAACGGAAATGAAAAAGATGTTGGAGGAGATTTTTTTGGAAGAGTCGTAGTTTTTTAAGTCAAAGATTGTAAGTAATTTTTTGTGATACAATAAAGCGAATTACAGGCAGAAGGTGAGTGTTTATAAGTGACGCAAATAAGATATAAAGCCATTGTTGATGGCAATTACTATACAATTATTAGTTCAGAGACAAAAGAGCATTTAGATATGGTGACGCAAATTGTGGATGAGCAATTTTGTACATTAAAACAGAAAGTTAAAGGCGCTAGCGGAGAGCTGACAGCGATTTTATTGGCGATTAATGCTGTAAATGATCAGCTAAAAAAGCAGGCAAGCAATATTATCTTAATAAAGAAAAATGAAAGATTAAAAAATCAACTATTAGAAGCGCAAGAGCAAATAGCTTCACTTGAAATGGAGCTTGAACGGGCGAACAGTGCAGAAAAAAAGACCAGAGAGTTGCTGGAAGAGTTTAAAGAAAATAATCCAAAAATAGAAGAAGCGCAGTTTGTTGTGGAAGTTGAACAGGCAAATCAAAAAGCGAAAGAACGCATCATGGAAAAAACAATTGGAAAGTGAGCAAGCTGCGCAAATGAATTTGGAACTTGAGAAGGCTAGAGAGTAAAAAAATTCTAAGTATGGGGATGTAATGGTTTCAGTTATTTTGATTATATTATTTATTTGGGGATTTTATGTCGGTTTTCGTCGAGGGTTTATTTTGCAACTTGTATATACAGCAGGCTGCACAATTTCTTACATTGCTGCTTCAACTTATTATCGACATTTAGCTAATTTTTTAGAATTATTTGTGCCGTTTCCGTCAGCAAATTCTGGGACAAAAATGAAGTTTTTCTCAGAGGCGCAAACACTTGATTTAGATAAGTTTTTTATTGCCGGAGTTGCCTTTTTTCTGATTTATTTAGTGTGTTATTTTTTATTTCGTTTGTTAGCAATTTTTGTTTATGGTTTACGTTTAATTCCTTTTTTTGGAGGGATTAATAAAATTTTAGGTGGTTTAGGCGGCCTGGCTTCAGTTTTTTTAACATCATTTATGGTTTTAAAATTATTAACGATTCTTCCAGTAAATTCCCTGCAATCAATGCTATACAAGGATATTTTAGTTCAGGCAATGATGGAGAGAATTCCGTTCTTTTCGCAAAATTTACAAAACCTATGGGTTGATAAATTGATTTAGTATTTTTTGCGAGATTGATTAATAGAAAATCGTGTTTGAGAGTTGGCTAGATTGTGAATAGTAAAATTTTAGAAGTTTTAGAGTTTGATGAAATTCGAAGTCAATTGCTGCAGCAGATATTGACAGCAAGCGGAGCAGAAAAAGTAAGAGCGCTTTCACCAGTGTCTAACGTTGAAAAAGTTAGCATTTGGCTGCAGGAAACCAAAGAGGGCTTAGATGTCGAGCGTTTACGTGGTGGCTTTCCGCTATCTCAAATTGAAAATATGAAACCTTTGATTAAGCGTTTAGAAATCGGTGCTAATCTAAATGGTGTGGAGCTAGCGCATATTAGTCAACTATTAAGGTCGACAAGTGAGATTATGCGTTTTATTAATGATCTAGAAGCAGAGGATTTTGCATTTATTAGACTTTTTTATTGGCAAGAGAAATTGACTGCTTTTCCTGAGATTGGTCAGAAGTTGCGTACTAGCATTGCAAATGATGGTTCGGTAAATGATGAAGCTTCGCCTGAGTTGCAAAGGATTCGTCAAGGAATTTCTCGGAACAAGGAAAAGGTTCAAAGTGAATTAAGTCGAGTGATTCATAGCAGTTTAGCGAAGTATTTAAGTGATACCATAATCACTATTCGTAATGATCGCTATGTTTTGCTAGTAAAGCAAGAGTATCGCAAAGTTTTCGGTGGCATTGTGCATGATCAGTCAGCTACAGGACAAACGCTTTATATTGAACCAAAGCAAGTGGTGGAGTTGAACAATCATTTGCGTCAATATCAAGCTCAAGAGCGTTTAGAAATCGAGCGCATTTTAGCGGAATTATCAGCGTTACTTTCTCCTTATACCAAGGAAATTTTGCAAAATAACTTTGTTTTAGGTCAGCTAGATTTTATCCAAGCCAAAGCGCGATTAGCCAAAATACAAAAAAGCGTCATTCCAAATATTTCAGTAGAAAATAAAGTGAATTTGCACCAAGCGCGCCATCCTTTGATAGGTCAAACTGTGATTGTTCCCAATGATTTGGTGATTGGTGAAGATTATCAAGCATTGGTGATCACCGGGCCTAATACGGGCGGAAAGACGATTACACTGAAAACTTTTGGTTTGTTGCAAATTATGGCTCAAAGTGGTTTAGCTATTCCTGTGGCAGAAGATAGTACAGTGGGAATTTTTACTGAAATTTTTGCGGATATTGGCGATGAACAGTCGATTGAACAAAATTTATCCACTTTTTCTAGCCATATGACAAATATTGTGATGATTTTAGAAGCCATTGATGATAAGAGCTTAGTATTGTTCGATGAGCTAGGGGCAGGAACAGATCCGCAAGAAGGCTCAGCGTTAGCGATCGCTATTTTAGATGCGGTGCAATCTAAAGGCAGTTATGTTATGGCAACAACGCATTACCCAGAGCTAAAAGCATATGGATATAATCGCGCACGGACAATTAATGCCAGTATGGAGTTTGATGTGCAAACACTAAGCCCTACTTATCGTTTGCTAATCGGTGTACCTGGACGTTCAAATGCTTTTGAGATTTCTAAATGTTTAGGATTGAATGAAAAGGTTATCACTAAAGCTCGTAGTTTGCTTGATACAGAGTCGCAAAAAATAGATAAAATGGTTTTAGATCTGGAACAGCAACAAAAAATGGCGGAGGAAGATTACTTATTATTGCATAAAAATTTAGAAGAATCAGAAAAGCTACTGTTTGATTTAAAAGAAGGTTATCAAGATTTTTTGCTTAAACGAGAAAAAGAGTTGCAAAAGGCTTATAATAAAGCTAGCGAGACGATAAAAGAAGCAGAGGATAAGTCTGAGCAAATTATTCAAGAAATTCGTGATATGCAAAAAAGAGCTAGTCACTCTGCGGTAAAAGAGCATGAGTTAATTGCTGCTAAGTCTCAGCTAAGTAATTTAAAACGTGAAAAAGAATTTTTAAGTAAAAATAAAGTATTGCCAAAGGCTAAAAAATTAAAGAATTTTAAAGTTGGCGATGAAGTTGTTGTTACAACTTACGGTCAACGCGGGATATTGATAGAAAAGCTGTCGGTGAAAAAATGGGTAGTTCAAGTAGGGATTTTAAAGATGAAAGTCAGTCTTGAGCATTTAGTTTCTGCCAAGTCTGAAAAATCGAAAAAGAAAAAGACGGTTCAGGTAAAACCTTATGTGCGCAGTAGTACTCAAGATTTTGCTCATTCGGTAAGTTCGCAACTGGATGTGCGTGGAGAGCGTTATGAAGATGCTTTGATTGCAGTGGATCGTTATTTGGATCAAGCTCTGTTGGCCTCGCTTTCGCAGGTTACGATTGTTCATGGCAAAGGTACTGGTGCCTTGCGCGATGGGATAACAAAAATGTTGCGCTCTGACTCACGTGTTAAAAGCTTTAGTTTTGCTCCGGGAAATGCTGGAGGTGTTGGAGCCACAAGCGTTAGTTTTGAATAGATTTCTTTTGTTTGTAGTTTAAAGAGGATATAATGATTGATAGTGCAAAGGTTTTCATGGATATTTGAAAAATCTTTAAGATATACTTTAAAGGGATAAAGGTGAAGTAATGAATGAATTATTTACAGCTCGAGCTCGAGCTGCGCTTAGAATTGCACAGGATGAGGCAAAGCGCTTTAGACATCGATCTGTTGGTAGCGAGCACTTGCTGTTTGCTCTTATTTCAGAGTCTAATGGTCTTGCAGGAAAAATGCTGCGCTTAGCAGGAGCAAATGAAGATGATATTCGTGAAGAAATCGAAACTTTAACAGGATATGGAAAGATTCGAAAGTATTCAAAGGGAAGCTCTCTTCCTTACTCTCCGCGAACAAAGCAAGTTTTAGAGGTGGCCAATGATGAAGCGCAGCATTTGGATTCGGATTTGATAGGGACTGAGCATTTATTATTGGGTTTACTTAAAGATCAAGATATTTTAGCGGTTCGAATTTTAATAAATATAGGAGTAAACCTTTCAAAATTGCGTATATTATTATTGGATCGTATTGATCGTGGAATGGCTGACGATAATGAAGAGGGGGATATCTTTTCCCCGCCATTTTTAGGAATACTTAACTCTCCTATTCATAGCAAGAGCAGTCGTAAAAGACATGATTCTTCTTTTTTAAGCGGTACGCCGACTTTAAATAGTATTGCACGTGACTTGACAGCGATTGCGCGTAAAAAAGGTTTGGATCCGGTAGTTGGACGTGATTTAGAAATTCGTCGTGTTTTGCAAATTTTAAGTCGCAGAACCAAAAATAATCCCGTTTTGGTGGGCGATCCTGGTGTTGGAAAGACCGCGATTGCAGAAGGCTTGGCCCAGATGATTGTCTCCGGAGATGTTCCTGAGAGTATTTTTGATAAGCGATTAATGATTCTTGATATGGGCTCCGTTGTTGCTGGGACAAAGTATCGCGGGGAGTTTGAGGAGCGTTTAAAAAAAATTGTGGATGAGATTTATCATGATGGCAATATTATTTTATTTATTGACGAGTTGCATACATTGATTGGTGCTGGCGGAGCAGAAGGGGCGATTGACGCTTCTAATATTTTAAAACCAGCCTTAGCGCGAGGTGAATTGCAAACCATTGGCGCTACAACTTTAGATGAGTATCAAAAGTACATCGAAAGAGACTCTGCGCTTGAACGCAGATTTGCGCGTGTTTTGGTGGATGAACCAAGTGAAGAAGAAACAGTAGCGATCTTACAAGGCTTGCGTTCGAGTTATGAAAAATATCATAAAGTTAATATTGCAGATGAAGCTTTGCAGGCAGCCGTTTTGCTTTCTATTCGCTATATTAACTCTCGTCAGCTACCAGATAAAGCAATTGATATAATAGATGAAGCCGCAGCTAAAGTGCGTTTAGAGAATTTGCCTTCTTCTAAGCGTTTGCTTAATTTGCGAGAAGATATTGAAAAATGTAAAAAATTGAAGGAAGATGCGATCTCTGATGGGAAATTTGTATTAGTTTCAAAGTATCGAAAAAAAGAAAAAAAGGCCATTATGGATTTGCAAAAAATGGAAGATCGGGAACACTCGCAAGATTATCGTAAGTTGTATGTTCTAGAAAAGGATGTTGCAGCAGTAGTTTCTGAGTGGACGGGTGTTCCGCTAAATCAATTGACAAAGAAAGAGTCGGATAAATTACTTCATTTGGAAAAAATTTTGCGCAAGCGTGTAGTTGGCCAGGAAAAGGCGGTTGCGGTGATCTGCAGAGCAATAAGACGAGCGCGTTCAGGTTTTAAAGATCCTATGCGACCGATTGGTTCTTTTATGTTTTTGGGACCAACAGGTGTTGGAAAAACAGAACTTGCGAAAGCGCTGGCGGAAGTTATTTTTGGCAGCGAAGAAGCGATGATTCGTGTTGATATGAGCGAATTTATGGAAAAATATAGTACATCTCGTTTAATTGGAGCACCTCCTGGTTATGTTGGTTATGATGAGGGTGGGCAGTTAACTGAACAAGTGCGCAAGATGCCTTACTCAGTGATTTTATTGGATGAGGTTGAAAAAGCGCATTTCGATGTTTTTAATCTTTTGTTGCAGGTATTTGACGAGGGTTATCTAACAGATGCCAAAGGGCGGAAAGTAGATTTTCGCAATACAATTGTCATTATGACTTCAAATATTGGAGCTACAACACTGCGTGAGGAAAAATTGGTCGGTTTTAATATAAATGACGCATCGCAGGATTATTCACATATGGAGAAAACGATATTGGATGAGTTAAAGGAAACATTTCGTCCGGAGTTTTTAAATCGTATTGATGAAAATGTCGTTTTTAGTTCTTTGGAAAAAGATGAGATCAATGAAATTGTAAAAATCATGAATAAAAGAATTATTAAACGTTTGAAAGTGCAAGGCGTTAAGCTTAGGATTACATCTACAGCAATTGAAGTTATTGGTAAGGTTGGTTTTGATCCAGAATATGGTGCAAGGCCGATTCGTCGTGCATTGCAAAGAGAAGTAGAGGATCGTTTAAGTGAAGCGCTGCTATCAGGACAGTTTGCTTTTGGCGATCAAGTAACTATTGGTGTCAAAAGAGGCAAGATCGTGCTAAGTATTAAAAAGGTAGAAAAACTTACAGAGGAGCTATCTAACAGCAATGATGACGTAGGTTTGATAAAAGTATGACGGTGAATTTGAAAAAGGTGGAGCGTCATCGATTAATTAAAAAAATCATTGCTGAAAATGCTATATCTACTCAAAAAGAGTTACTGCTTTTTTTGCATCAAAAAAAGCTGAAAGTTAACCAGTCGACTTTATCAAGAGATGTTCGCGAGCTAGGTCTATTAAAAATGCACAATGATGACGGGATTTTACAATATTTTTTACCCCATTTTTTAGATGTATCTGAAGATATGCTAAGGCAAGTTGTGCGTAATTCAATGCAGTCGTTAGAGTGTGTACAATTTATGCTGGTTATGCGCACGAAAATAGGAGATGCCAACGTTATTGCAGGATTTATTGATGAGCTTTATGATACAGAAATAGCTGGGACGCTGGCAGGCGCAAATACTTTGGTAATTATTATGCGGGATGCTAAAAAAGCTGAAGAGTTAAAATTAACAATAGAAAGTTGGCTTGAATAGCCAACCTTCGCTCATCAAACTTTACTCTACCTGCTTTAATGCCCCGTCGTAATACCCTCTTAACTTATCAACCAATTCAAAACATTCGTTAGCAGCAAAAATTCCTATAGCATGGCTCATTGTTTTTAAGCCCAATTCTTTTTCACCATCTAGTAAAAAGTAATACCCTTTCATAAATTTAAAAAGAAACCT
>JAIRLR010000042.1 GCA_031259195.1 Streptococcaceae bacterium
AATTATCAAGGAGGAAATTTAAAATGAAAAACCAACGAAAATTAATTGTATTTGCCGCTTGCACCATCTTACTGGGAGCTATTTCTCCTTCAATAGCGGCAGCAAAAACTATTTCAGCAGAAGAAAAAATAATGAAAACGGCAATTCAGGCTTATGAGCAAGATAAAAAAGTGAAGACAAGGGTTAATCCTTCAAAAACAGAAACAACTTGTTACACAGATCATGCAGATGCAGCGATCACTTTTCCGAAAAATCCCAATTCTTCAATAAAAGTAAAAGATTTAGAGATTCAAGAAAAAAGTTGCTCGATTGCTTTACCCTCAGATTTTGAAAATGATGGAAAGCGTGCAAGCAGAGATTTAATTTTATATCATTCAAAGCGAGGGTCGAAACTAGGACTTCAAAGTACAGGAGAAGGGTTTCGAGCATTGGTTCAGATTGACGGAGCACAAGCAAGTCATGAATACGTTTACTTTTCATTTGCAAAATGGTTATCAGCTAATTACAGCCAAAGACTATCTTGGAGACGAATTTGATACAGGCGAAGTTTACGTAGTGAACACACAAAATCAAATTACTTCCATCATTTCACCTGCTTGGGCAAGAAATGCTAAAGGTAATGAAGTAAATACTTTCTTTACAGTTAATGGAAATCAATTGATCCAGCATATTGACTTTGATCAAAATTCTATTTTTCCTATTGTCGCAGATCCGAATTGGGTGAAAATTACTCTTTGCGCTGGAGCGTTAGGTTGGTTAGTTGGAAGCGCAGTTGTTGCTCCGGCAAAGCTTTTAAAAATTAAACGTTATATTCAGGCATTAGGAGGCCTTCGAGAAGCTGCTGCTCTTATGGTAGGTGCTACACATTTGCAGAGAAAATGCAAAGAGGTGGTCAAGCTTTAGTAGCTCTTTGTGAAGAAATTATAGGAATAGGTGCCGTTAAAGACAATTGTTTTTAGAGGATTTTTAATATGATTAAAAATAAACAATTTGAAAAAACTGGGCGTATCATAGAAATTATCCGAGTAATTGCATTTGATATACTTACTTTCTCTATAATTGTATACTTTTTTAAACATTGGTCTATTTTAAAATTCTCTTTATTTCGATGGATAGTAGTTATTTTTGTTCTTTTTGCTGCTATTTATGAAACTATTCAAGTAATTCGAAATAAAAAAAACGGAATTTTAAATCTTTTAGAACAATTAGTGAAGGAAAAGGAAGAAAAAGATCGTAAAAAGGAAAGTTAAAAAATTAATTTTCTGTGTATGACTTTGACTTCGGTTAAAAAGGTACATCATGGAGGTCAAGCGCTATTAAATTTAGCAGCCGAAATTTCAGGAATTAGTGGAGTAGCGGAGCATTGTCTATAAGTGACGATAATTTAAAAAGAATTGAAACAATTGTCCTTGTCCTTTTGGATACAAGTTTTTTGATAGAATTAATTTGCTTTATGATTGATTTTTTAAATGGTGTTATTACTTTTAGAAAAATTTTTCAATTATTTCTTATGTTTCTTTTTTGCATCTATGCTACTTATTCGCTATTTAACAAGAAAAGTTTTTTTGATAAATTTTTCAATAAAGATGGAACGATAAAAGATGAATATTAAAGAGTATTTGGAGAAAAAACAAAGAAAAAATTTCAATTTCAGGATTAGAACATGCATAGGCTCTAATCCTATTTGAATTTATTTTTTGAAAATGCGTGATTTTTTTATCATTAAGTTGACAGAACCAGGGGGCATATAGCTACCTGAAAAAAGATATTAAATGATTAAAGGAGCATATTTTAGAAGTTTGGAAAGAGATCTAATAAGATTTGGATGACATTTCCAGTGTGTAAATGAGCTAGGTAGGACGTTGTTCATAAAACTTTAACTAAGATTTTTATTTGGAGCATTAATATAAAATTTTTAAGAAATTTTTTAACTTTTTTCTTTTTTAGTAATGTATAATTAGATGCAAAGGAAGAACACTTATGTGTATAGCGAAGGTTAAGAATCATGATATCCCCTATCTTCAAGTAATGGAGAGTTATTCTATCAAAAAAGATGGCGTAAGAACCTCCATCGTGTTTTGACGGTGGAAAACCCGGCTTTCTAAAAAGACCGCACACATCATTTAAAGAAGGTCGACCAATTATTCCCGAACTCGAAGGACTAATTGTTAAAGATAAACCTCCTAAAATAATTCTTCATTTCGACCTTGACTATGACGGTGAGGGCTTTGGTTCACCAAAAAATATCGGTTATTCCTTGTTAAAAAGCCTGTATAACCCGAGTTTACTGTTAAACTTAGGCCGAGTGACAAAGGTTGATGAGGATCTTGATAGTTTTTTTTCAGGCATTTGGTGTGAAGCATGAACTTTGTTTGCTTACAGTTACTCAGATTAGAGGCTTTAAGTATGCGATTGATCAAGCGGTGAGGTCGCAGTAGAGTTGTGGGTTTGGATGAGAGAGTTTTATTCACCTGCTTTTTTGCATTGATTAAATCGCTGGTTATCGTTGAGATAGCGCATGGTAGTGCGGAACTGTTAAGCTTAGGATATAATGATAGGAGAAAAATGATCAATTATCAATTGGATGTCTTTTTTAATGAAAGCGATTTTTCGATTGAAAAAGTAGAACATAATAATAATAAAATTTTTTTCGATGAAAAATTATTTGAAAATTTTAAAAAAGCGAAATTTAAAACGCTTTATGATTTTGCTTTTTTTGCAGAAAACAAACTTATGTTACCTTCTTTACATTTTCTGTATAAATTTTCCAATATATTTGTTCGCGAAACGTCTTTTGATAGTGATATTGAGGTTAATAAAGCAGCAAAAGGTATTGAAGATTCGGTTATTTTGGAAATTTTGCAACTTGTCCCGTTTGCAGTGGGAGCGGAATATATTAATGTTACTTGGGTTAAAAATATATGGGATGAGTTATCTCAGATATTTAATGAAGAGATTGCAACTTTTTCAGGTAGTGTTCAAGATTATTTCAAACAAAAGGATGCTAAATTAAATGTTGCCGGACGGGTGTTTTTTCATTTAGTTGAAAGCAAACGCGAAGAATATCCTTTTGCTTTTTTGGCTACTTACAGTACAAAAGAAAATGAAGAATTAACTCATCTTCCGCTCAAAAATGCTTTAACTGAGTATCAAGGGGATCAAGATAAGCTGTTGTCTTTATTGGCGAGCGTTAGTAAAGCTGCCAATAATAGCCAACTTATTTCTGAACTTATGGAAAGCGGAGAACTTTTTTCGCCAATTAGATTTACTAAAGATGAGGCTTATACATTTTTGCAAGAGTTACCGATTTATGAAGAAAGTGGAATTGTCTGTCGTATTCCTAACTGGTGGAAGAGAAACACTCGGACAAAGTTATCCTTAGCTGTTGGCGAAGTTTCTCCTGCTAAAGTGGGAATTGATGCTTTGGTTTCATTTCGTCCTGAGGTTCATTTGGGAGATGTTACGTTGACCTTAGAAGAGGTTCAAAATGTGCTTTCGCAAACGAGTGGACTTTCGTTTATTAAAGGCAAGTGGGTTGAAGTAGATCCTAAGAGACTTGAAGAGATTCAAAAAGCTTTTAATAACATGCAAAAGGATGGAGAGGTGACGTTGGCAGATGCTATGCGTTTGCAATTAGGATTAGCAGATGATTTTGGTGGAGGTACTGAAGAAGAGGTAGAAGTAACCAATGGCGAGTGGTTGCAATCAGTTAAAGAAAAGCTTATTAATCCTGGAAAAATTGAAAATTTATTTCCAACTAAAAGTTTTAAAGCTAAGCTAAGGCATTACCAGCAAACAGGATTAAACTGGCTTTATTTTATGAAAAATCTAGGTTTTGGAGCACTTTTAGCTGATGATATGGGACTTGGCAAAACCATTCAGATATTGGCATTGCTTGATTATTTAAGGGAGCAAAGCTTAAAAACACTACTTGTTGTTCCAGCATCTTTGATCTGCAACTGGCAACAAGAGATTGAAAAGTTTGCGCCAAACTTAAAAGCTACTATTTTGCTGGATGAAACGTTTAATACTGAAGAATATGATTTATTTATTGTTACTTATAATCGAGTTTCAAGAATTGAAAAGCTAAAAAAAATTCAGTGGGATTTATTAATTCTTGATGAAGCTCAAGCAATTAAAAACGCTAATACAAAGCAAACAAAAGCGGTTAAATCCTTAGAAGCTAATTATAAAATTGCGATGACTGGAACACCAATTGAAAATCGATTGGTTGATTTATGGTCTATTTTTGATTTTCTAAATAAAGGGTTGCTGGGAAATCGCAAAGAGTTTACAAATTTTGCTAAAAAGCTGAAGGTGGACTTATCTGGTTATTCTACAGTTAAAAATGTTGTAAATCCGTTTATTTTAAGAAGATTAAAAACAGATAAGAAAATTATTTCTGATTTACCTGAAAAAATTGAACTTAAATCCTTTACTTCCTTGACGAGAAAGCAAGTGGTATTGTATAAAGCTTTAGTGAAAGAGTTAGAAACAGTTTTAGATGATAGTGATGAGATGGCTGCAATCAAGCGTCGAGGAATAGTATTGGCTAGCCTTATGAAATTTAAGCAAATTTGCAATCATCCAGATCAATATTTAGGCCAGCAAGAATATGATTTTCAATTGAGTGGGAAGTTTAAAAAATTAGGAGAAATTTGTGAGATTATTCGTGATAAGCGAGAAAGGGTATTAGTATTTACTCAATTTAAGGAAATGACAAAGCCCATTGCAGACTTTTTAAGTAAAATTTTTGGAAGAGAAGGTTTAGTTTTGCATGGGAGTACGACGGTTAAAAAGAGGGGCGAATTGGTAGACAAGTTTAACGGAGAGGCTTATGTTCCTTTTATGGTTTTATCTTTAAAAGCAGGTGGAGTTGGTTTGAATTTAACTGCGGCTAATCATGTTGTTCATTTTGATCGATGGTGGAATCCAGCGATTGAAAATCAAGCTACAGATAGAGTTTTTCGTATTGGTCAGAAGAAAAATGTTGTGGTGCATAAATTTATTACAAATGGGACAATTGAAGAAAAAATTGATGAAATGTTGGAAGAAAAACAGAAACTTTCAGACGATATCATCGCTTCTAGTGGAGAAAATTGGCTTACTGAGATGGATAACAAAAAGTTATTAAATCTTTTTAAATTGGAGGTTTGATATGTGGGGATATTACGATTATGTACCTGTTTCTGAGAAAAAGAAACGAGCCCAGAAAAAATTAAAGAAATTGCAAAAGAAAAATCCTGATATAAAGCCCGTCATCGTTGAAGGAAGAGCAATTGCTAAAACTTTTTGGGGTATTTCTTGGAATAAGAATCTTGCAAGTTATGCAGATTATTCTAATCGAATTGGTCGAGGACGCTCTTATGTAAAGAATGGTTTGATACTTGATTTGCAAATCAAGGAATGTGAAGTTTCTGGCTTGGTTTATGGTTCTTCTGGCGAGGTTTATAGTGTCAATATTGAAATTGCTAAGTTTCCGGAAAAGAAGTGGAAAAAGATCTTAAAGAGTTGTAGTCATCAAATTGAAAGTATGGAGAAATTAATCTCTGGAGTTTTTCCCAAGGAATTAAAAGAAAGTTTTTTGCAAAAAGGTGAGGGGCTTTTTCCAAATTCTGATGAGATCGTGATGAGCTGTGATTGTTATGATTATGCAACGATGTGTAAGCATGTTTCAGCTATATTATACGGAGTAGGCGCACGATTAGATTCAGAGCCGATGCTTTTCTTTACTCTTAGAGGAATTGATTCGAAAGAATTACTTGCAAAAACGGTGGAGGAAAAAATTCAGGATATGATTAAAAACTCTGATCGTAAAACAAGTCGGATGATGGATGAGGACGATATTTCTGAACTTTTTAGAATTGAATAAAGGCAAGTTGTAATTCACAAAACCTGCAAAAAAAAGTGGGTTGAGAAATTTCGCATTGTCAAGGTTGGGTAGTATTTTTTGAGTTATTTGTTCCTCAAAAAATCTCCACCCTATTAACTGGATTTTGATGGGTGGACGGTTTTGGGTTACAATTTACAGTTTCGCAAGAGGTCTAATATTTATATTGCTATCTTCAACATAGATGTGTTTTAAGTTTTTTTGAGCTGTGGAAGATAAGTTGGGTAGAAAAGGGGTTTTCATAAGATTATGGCAAAGTTAACAGTAAAAGATTTAGCTTTAAAAGGTAAAAAAGTTTTAGTGCGTGTTGATTTTAATGTTCCCTTGGAAAAGGGGACGATTACCAATGATAATCGAATTACTGCTGCATTGCCAACGATTAATTATATTTTAGAGCAAGGCGGGCGGGCGATTTTATTTTCACATTTAGGCCGGGTAAAGGAAGAAGCGGACAAAGTTGGGAAGTCTTTAGCTCCTGTAGCAAAGGTGCTTTCTGAAAAATTAGGCAAAGAAGTTGTTTTCATTTCTGAAACACGTGGTACAAGGCTTGAAGCAGCGATTAATGCTTTAAGCGATAGCGAAGTTCTTTTAGTTGAAAATACTCGTTTTGAGGATGTAAATGGCAAGAAAGAGTCGAAAAATGAGCCTGAACTTGGGAAATATTGGGCTTCATTAGGGGATGATCTTTTTATCAACGACGCCTTTGGTACGGCGCATCGTGCGCATGCTTCGAACGTTGGAATTTCAGCAAACGTCTCTCAAGCAGCAGCAGGATTTTTGCTAGAAAATGAAATTAATTATATCAAAGAAGCTGTGGATAATCC
>JAIRLR010000066.1 GCA_031259195.1 Streptococcaceae bacterium
AAAGAAAACGAAGTTCTCATACATCTACTTTTCAAGAAGGTCTATTATATGAGGAATATGTCAGCTACACATATTGAATATTAAAGAATGATTTGCTACAATAACACCTGCGTAAAATAATGCAGCAGTTTATTGAATTGTCGTCAACAGTTGTTAGAGTCAAATTTATAAATAATATGACTTTCAAAAAGAGTTAGTACCCGTAGCTGCAGAGGTGAAAACGTAAGAGCAACTGCACGAAATTAGAATAAACTTATTATTTTACTCCAAAACAAATTATTGGAGGATTAAAAATGTCTCGTTATACAGGACCGTCTTGGAAAAGATCTCGTCGTTTAGGGATTTCTTTACTAGGAAATGGCAAAGAGTTATCGCGTCGCAATTATGCGCCTGGTCAGCATGGACCAAATAGTCGCGTAAAGTTATCTGAATACGGCTTGCAATTAGCTGAAAAACAGAAATTGCGTCGTATGTATGGAATGAATGAACGTCAATTTAAAAATTTATTTGTTGCATCAGCAAAGATTAGAGAAGGAAAGCATGGTGCTAATTTCATGATTTTACTAGAGCGCCGTTTGGATAATGTTGTTTATCGTTCAGGTTTAGCAATGACACGGCGTGCAGCGCGCCAATTGATTAATCACGGGCATATCACTGTTGATGGCAAACGCGTAGATATTCCGTCTTTTAGCGTAAAAGTTGGACAAGTGATTGCTGTACGTGAGAAATCTCAAAAAATATCGGCGATTAAAGAAGCGGTGGAAGCGCTTGTGTATCGTCCATCATTTGTATCATTTGATGCAAAAAAGCTTGAAGGAAGCTTAACGCGCCTGCCGGATCGTGATGAGATTAATCCAGAGATTAATGAGGCACTGATCGTTGAATTTTACAATAAACAACTTTAATTTACTATAATTTTGCCATTGAATGATGTTTTTTAGCAAAAATTGAATCTCGCCAGACATTTTCAAAAAATGAAGGTGTTTGGCGTATTTTATTAGTAATCATAAAATTTTGCCAAAAAAGGAGAAAAAATTTTGACTGAAGATTCTATTAAAGAAATGAATGATCAAATGCGTGTGCGTCGTGAAAAAATGGATGATTTGTATAAATTGGGTAAGGATCCATTTGGACATTGTTTCAAGCGTACATATAATTCAAAAGAATTGCATGAACAATTTGGCAAAAAAACAAAAGAAGAGTTGAATGAGCTAAATATAACTGCAGTGATTGCCGGGCGGATGATGAGAAAGCGCGGGAAAGGTAAGGTTGGTTTTGCGCATTTGCAAGATTGTAAGGGACAAATTCAGATTTATGTTCGAAAAGATGAAGTAGGAGAAAATGCTTATGCTATTTATAAAAAAGGAGATCTGGGAGATTTTTGGGGCGTTACAGGTAAGATAATGAAAACTGACATGGGGGAGCTTTCTATCAAAGCTACCAAGATTGAGCTGTTAACGAAATCATTGCGTCCGTTGCCTGAGAAATATCATGGATTAATAGATGTTGAGCAGCGCTATCGGCAGCGTTATTTGGATTTGATTGCCAATCCCAAGAGTTTCGATCGTTTTGTAAAACGTAGTCAGATTATCTCAGAAATTCGGCGTTTTTTGGATCATAAGGACTATCTAGAAGTTGAAACACCTACTCTTCATAATAAAGCAGGTGGTGCTAGTGCGCAGCCATTTGTCACTCATCACAATGCGCTAAATATGGATTTATATCTTCGAATTGCCTTAGAGCTTCATTTAAAACGCTTGATTGTTGGTGGTATGGAGAAGGTGTATGAAATTGGTCGAGTTTTCCGTAATGAAGGAATTGATACGACTCATAATCCAGAGTTTACAATGCTTGAAGTATATACGGCTTATACAAATTTTCATGATATGATGAATTTAACAGAAGAGTTGATTTGCCATATTGCTCAAAAAGTTTTAAAAAAGATGCAAATTACATATGGTACAGAAAAAATCGATCTTGATACTAAATTTAACCGTGTGCACATGCTTGATTTGATTAAGGAGTTAACAGATGTTGATTTTTGGCCTGAGATGTCTTTAAAAGAGGCGCGTTCTTTAGCTAAAAAGCATCAAATTGAGATTGAAGATCACATGGAAGTTGGCCATATCATCAATGAATTTTTTGAAAAATTTGTAGAAGAAACATTGATTCAACCTACATTTGTGTATGGGTATCCAGTTGAAATTTCGCCTTTAGCTAAGAAAAATATTGAAGATATGCGTTTTACTGATCGATTTGAGTTGTTTATTGTGGGGCGTGAGTTTGCCAATGCATTTACGGAATTGAATGATCCGATTGAGCAAAGAGCACGTTTCAAACAGCAAGAGCGTGAAAGAAAAGCAGGCAATGATGAAGCCTATGGTTTAGATGAAGATTTTTTAGAAGCGTTAGAATATGGTATGCCGCCAACAGGAGGGTTAGGCCTTGGAATTGATCGCTTGGTGATGTTATTAACTAATGCTTTATCGATTCGCGATGTTTTACTGTTTCCAACGATGCGTTGAAAATAAAGTAA
>JAIRLR010000111.1 GCA_031259195.1 Streptococcaceae bacterium
CTTTGCTAATGGCAACTGGATTTACCAAACCTGAAGAAGTGGCAATGTTTTCGGTAGCACCAACTTATACTCTAGCGAGTTTAGATGAATGATAGTTTTAACTTTCAGTGCTTTTCATAATTCCCTGCGTCCTTCTACAGCTTTTAAAAGCGTAATCTCATCTGCATAGTCGATATCACTGCCAACTGCTAATCCATGAGCTAAACGTGTAACTTTAATTGCAGCAGGTTTTATTAAGCGTGCAAGATACATTGCTGTAGCCTCTCCTTCAGTAGTAGTGTTAGTTGCAATAATCACTTCTTGAATGTTTTCATTCTCCTGTAAACGCTTAATTAAGCTGCTAATATTTAAGTCATCTGGCCCAATTCCCTCCATAGGAGAAAGCACGCCATGTAGAACATGATAAAGTCCCTTATATTCACGCATACTCTCCATAGCCATAAGATCTTTAGGCTGCTCAACAACTAAAATAACAGCGTTATCACGATTTTTATCACGGCAGATTTCACAAGGATCTTCTTCCGTTAAATTTCCACAAATAGTGCAAAAAGTAAGATTTCGCTTAGAAGACAGCAAAGCCTTGGCAAAAAACGCAACTTCTTCTTCTTTCATATCAATAGTAAAAAAGGCTAAACGCATGGCTGTTTTCTGTCCGATACCAGGCAATTTCATATAACTTTCGATCAGTTTAGCTAAACTTTCTGGATAATGCATGTCATTTTTCCTCATAAAAACAAATCTGAATAAGAAAAATATATCATAGGCAATACTGATAATTCACCTAAACTAATTTTTTTAATTTTTCACGTATCACTTAGAACCTGTTAACTTGTCTCCAGAATTGCGCAATTTTGATTAATTTTTGACACTTTTTTGTCAAAAAACCTCGAAATAGCACCACCGCTACGCTATTCTTGCGTTTTTTTCCGCAAATTGCTTAAAAATTAATCCAAAAATTCCATCAATAGAAAGATCGTTAACAGGCTCTTATATCTCAGATCGTTTTAGCATACGCTCACTTTTACTACTTAATATCCCTCAAACTCTAAAGCAAAAAATCCTGCATCGAGTCCTCTATTTTCAGGATGATAACGGCGCACAGCTTCATCCAATAAGGTCGCTTTTGCCAAATCCCATTTACCTTGATGAAGTTAAAATAATTTTGCAATAAGTATCTTTTGGAATGCTGAATTACTGTTGCTCCATAAACAAGCACCTCTGTGGGAATTAAAAACTGATCTCGCATTAAAAAAAGCTCTTTAGCTGGAATTTCACGTGCTAAAACAGCAGCAATAGCGCCTTTTTTCGCCCAAAAATTTACTTGCCTTGCACTTGTTACAAAAGCTGATGCGTCATAGATATAGGGAAGGTTTAGCTTTTCCTTTTGCAAAAGAAAAATAACTCCAGGGTCAGTAACCACAATTTGATCAGCTGAAATCTCCTCTAAAAATCGTAAATATTCCAAGACTTTTTTTATTTTTTCTGGATGCATCAAAGCATTGACGGCTACAGCAACTTTAGCTCCAGCTTGATGCGTCATTGAGATGATCTCTCTGAGTTCCTTATATGTAAAAGAGTAGGCAAGACACACACCAAACTCTGCATTGCCGATATATAAAACGTCAACACCCACTTCGAGCAGTTTTTTTGCTTGAGAAACACCTTCAGCTGTAGCCGTAATTGTTATCTTCATTTGTAGATATCTTGAACTGGTGCTTGAATTAATTTCATAACATCTTCAACAATCATGCTAAAAGCGCGCTCTTTTTGCAGCATTGCCGACAGTATTTCATTTTTATCAATTCTCCCAGCTATCTCTTGCATCTTTGTTTGTTCTTCTGCAATAGGCACTTCACCTTTCATCATCTTTTGCTCTAAATCTTTTTGCATCTTTTTAAATTCTTCAAATAATGCAAAAGCTTGGCTATCTGCCTTTACTTTGGTTATTTCTTCTTTTAATGTCGTATATTCAGGTAAAGAACGCAGTTCACGCTCCAATTGATTAGCTGTATCATAAATATTCATCTTAATCTCCTCCAAAAATATTTTTTATTTTATTAATTCCTTCTTTTGCCTTATCTACAATTTTAGCAATTTTTCCCGCTTTTTCCTTAGCTTTTTTTAAAACATCTTCGGCTTTTTTCTTTAAATTTTTAACCTTATTATCGACAGGTTCAGTGTCCTGATCCAAGTTTTCTGTATCTTCACCGGCAATGCTATAAGCATCTTGAATTCCCGGATATAAGCTATCAAAAGTTTTTTTCGAAGTAAGCGGCATTATCCAATTAGCTATAGAGCGAAAGATACTTGCGCCTCGCCTAACTGAGTCTACCTCAAGATAATGATTTTCATCAGTTTTTTCAAAGCCTAGCCAAGTTGTGATAACAACGTCTGGATTATAGCCAATAACCCACTGGTCCTTTGATTTACTAGCATCAAATTTTGTTTCTGTCGTACCTGTTTTGCCTGCCAGTTTATATCCAGAAGGGACAGCGCTAGCTCCTGTTCCATTGCTAAAAGTGCCAAGCATCATACTTGTCATCTTTTTTGCTGTTTCCTTTGAGACAACTGATTTGGTTTCTGGATTTGCTTCATAAACAACATCCCCTGTTGCATCCATAATTTTATTAATCAAATGTGCCTCAACCATCTCACCGCCATTGCCAAATGTTCCATAGGCCTGAGTCATTGTCCATGGCGAAACACCGCGAGCAAGACCACCTAAAGCCAAACCATAATACTTATCTTCTTTCTGCAAAGGCAGACCAAATTTTTTCCCTGTGTTGAATGCTTTATCAAGTCCAATCTTACTTTCTAAATAAACAGCTGAGATATTTAAACTTTTCGCTAAAGCTTGGTACATAGGCATATCTGCACTATAGGTATTGCCATAGTTTGTTGTATTATCCGCTTGATCAAAGCCTGGTATTCGCACAATTTCCTGCAACACTTCTTCGTTGTTAGGTAACATTTCATCCATCTTATAACCTTGCTGAATAGCTGGCGTGTAAACAACCAGCGGTTTGATTGCCGAACCAGGCGAGCGCACACTTTGCGTTGCATAGTTGAAACTGCGGAAGATATGTTTTTCTGAATCACCAACTTCGCCCACCAAAGCTTGCACACCACCATTTTCTGGATCCATTGCAATCGATGCTGACTGTGCTACTTGATTATCTATTGCTTTGGGAAAGTTGCTAGTATCTGCATAAAAATTCTGCATTGCCTTTTGATAATTTTGATTTAAAGTGGTATATATTTTATAACCTTTTGTTAAAATATCCTGCTCTGAAATTTTTGCCTTTTTTTCTGCCTCGGAAATCACGGCATCAAAAAATGAAGGATATTTGTAGTTATCTTTTCTCAGCGCGACATAATGACTTTGTGAAGCTATATCGACATTTGCCTCGTCATCTGCCTCTTTTTGACTTAGTTTTTTATTCCTAACCATTAGCTGCAAAACAGTGTCGCGACGATTTTTGGCATTTTTCGGATAATTAATTGGGTTGTAAATCTCAGGTCCTTTTAAGAGACCTGCTAAAATAGCGGCTTCTCCAATATTTACCTCACTTGCGCTTTTACCAAAGTATTTGTGAGAAGCATCTTCAATGCCCCAAATACCATTTCCAAAGTATGAATTATTCAAATACATCGTTAAGATATCTTGCTTGCTGTATTTTTTATTAATTTCAAACGCTAGAAATAATTCCCGTGCTTTGCGGTCCCATGTCTGCTTCTGCGTTAAATAAGCATTTTTGGCCAATTGTTGCGTAATAGTCGAGCCGCCACCAACAATCCCTCCATGCAAAACGCTACGAACTGCTGCACGAAAAATGCCAAAAATATCCACGCCACGATTTTTATAAAAAGTTTTATCCTCAGTGGAAATCACGGCATCTTGAATATGCGGCGAAATTCTATCTAATTTTACATACATGCCCTTTTGTCCAAAAAGATATCCAGCTTCAGTGCCTTGATAATCATAGATCTCCGTTTTGGCTGACAAAGAAGATTTTAGAATTTTAACATTTGCTGTTTTTGCCAAATAAAATAAATATGCTGATGAAACAAGAACCAAAATCAATGTTAGTAAAATAATGATTTTATTGATTTGATACTTGCGCCAAATCCGCTTACGCCATGTGTGAAATTTTATCAAATGAGGTTTTAAAAATTTCCAAATGCTAGCTAAAATGATTTTTAGTCTCTCCATTGTAACCTCCGAGTTAGTAATGGACTT
>JAIRLR010000155.1 GCA_031259195.1 Streptococcaceae bacterium
CTTCGTATGGCAGTAAAATCTCTTTTGGCACAAAGTGTTCATTTTCTTCATAAAACTGGCCAATATAGGTTAAAAAATCCTCTGGCGCCTCCCCATAAAAAGGAAATAATGACACATCACGCTCAATCAACTTCCCTTGCCGCACAAAAAACACTTGCACACACATCCAACCCTTATCCACAGCATAACCAAACACATCGCGATCCTTACGATCAATATTCATCATTCTTTGCTTGGTCATTACTGTTTCAATTGACTGAAGCTGATCACGCAACTCAGCTGCTTTTTCAAAGGCAAGCTGTTTAGAAGCTTCATCCATCTCTTTCTTTAACTTTTTGGTAACTGCAACATGTTCGCCATTTAAAAATTTCTTTATCTCTTCGACCATCAAAGGGTACACTTTTTTAGAGATATTAAGCACACATGGTGCCAAGCACTGCTGCATGTGATAATACAAACAGACCTCTTTAGGCATGATTTTGCACTTTCTAAGTGGGTACAATTTATCCAAAATCTTTTTTGTCTCGTTAGCTGCACCTACATTAGGAAAAGGGCCAAAATAATATGCCTTATCCTTTAGAACCTTACGTGTAATTAAAAGTCTTGGATAATCCTCATTAGTAATTTTAATAAACGGGTAAGTCTTATCATCTCTTAACATCACATTGTACTTAGGATGGTTCTTTTTAATCAGATTAATCTCAAGTAAAAGTGCTTCAATGTTTGACTCCGTCACAATGATCTCAAAATCAGCAATTTCACTTATCAAACGCTCCGTCTTTGTATTATGACTGCCAACAAAATATGAACGCACACGATTCTTTAAAACTTTCGCTTTTCCCACATAAATAATTGTGCCAAACTTATCCTTCATTAAATAACATCCAGGATTACTAGGAAGTAATAAGCTTAACTTTTCTTTGATTTGAGCGTTCATTAATCTACCGTCACTGTCTAAGTTACATTCTGTGTATATTTTTCTCGTTTATTTTTCATAAAATAATATATAGCTATGGAGATAATAAATGTTCCAAAGATTAAGAAAATAATACTTTCGCGCCAACCAGTTGATGGCAGAATACCTGCTGGAAAATTCTCAATTTTGCCAACAATACCAGCATTATCAATTCTCATTCCTTCTCCATACCCTGCATTTGGATTTGATGAATCAGATGCAATATTAGCCCCAACTTCAAATTTAATTCCTTTGACCGACTTATCAATATAATAGCCAGCAGGAGCTTTAACTTCGACCATTTCATAGTTTCCTTTGGCCAATCCTGGGAAATCGACAATTCCGGTAATTTTTCCATCCTTCGTGCTATCATCTGTGGTGTAAAATTTTTGCACCTTGATGTTGGCAAGCAAGGCTTCTATTGTTAACTTATTCTTTTCAGTAATTTCGATCCAATGCAGTAAGCCCCGATTATCAAATCCACCATAAAAGCGCCCTTCTTTATTTTTTAAAACAAAAGCAGCAGTATCATTAAGAATTTTTTTATCTGTTCCGCCTTTGACCTTATCAAAGTCTTTCTCAAAAACAACGATAAATTCTGAGTCATCCACTTCAAACTCTGCGCCATAACTTTCGGCATTATCTGGATTTCCTGGAGGATCTAAAAGAAAGATTGGCGTGTCTATTTTGAAATCTCTTTTATAAACTAACGAGCTATCATTGCTAATAGAACTTCTATTTAAATTAGTTAAGTAATGCTGAATAACACCATTTTTTTGCCTTTTGGAATCCAAACTACCAACATAGTCAAATTGATCGCCTAGCGAACTCAATCTTCCTTTATCAATACCTTTATATGACATTTGCGCTATTGATTCATCATATGGATTTTTAACCTTGTTATATCCTACAACATTATTAATATTTGTTTCTCTTGGAGCACGATCATTAACCAACATAATAATTGTATATACAAGAGTTTGCCCGGCCATTGCTTTTAATTTTTCTGTATTTTCATCCGTTACTTCATCAGGAACATCAATATACATATCTGACCTTGTTGCTTTATACTTGTCTTTGTTATTGTATTCTACAACAAAAGGCAATCCACCAATAAGACCACTATCAACACCTTTTTCCCAAGTATAAATAGACTCTCCGCCTAGTTCAATATCATCAAATTCATAGAAACTTAAGCCTTTATCTGGTAAATCCCTTAAATTCAAATAATCATATAGATATCTACGACGAACTTCACCCATAGCATTTGTTTCCGTAATAACATGATGAAGATCAATCGGAAACGGAACATCAATCTCAAAAGTTACGGGATCTCCAACTGAACGGCTAACTACTTGATCGACATCTGTACCTCCTGAACTAAAGCCGGAATTCCCAGGAATTCCATCATCCAAATCCATAAATGATTCTGCAAAGTTAGGAACTAAACGCTTTTCAATTCTTTCTATAGCATTTTTGGGGTAAATATCAATTTCCTTTGTTGACTTCAAAGCACCATCTTCTTCAACCATAATCGGCAAAGAGATCGTAGTATTAATTGCTCGAATAACAGTTTCTTCTAGACCTGTTGTGGCATTTTTTGCTTCTGAAGTATCGGTTTCAATAATGACATAAACTTTATTACCTCCACCTCCCGTTGTTTGATCAACAACAAAATCAGCTATTCCATCCTCTTCTTCGCCGGCAAAATTTTTTCCGCGTCCTGTTTTGGCAATAGCCAAAGGAGGGAAGCCTTCTTTTCTTAGTTCTCGTTCTGATTTTGATTTAAAATATGCCACTGTCGAACGATAAGTCGTAGATCGCTGAGCTTCAGATGCTTTAAGTATATCAGCAACTTTTTCTTCATCAGTCTTTGCTTTAGAGTCTATAGTTGACAGTAAAACCCTTTCATAATAAGGTGTCACATCAAAAATTTTAAAAAAAACATCATTAATTGGATCATTATTTGCAAACTGTGAACTCTCATTGCCAGGACCTTGAACAAGTCTATCAAAATCTGCTACTGAAACTGCTCTTTTATGTAACTTAATCGTCGCTTTTTCTGTTAAAACTTTGGGATCATCAGCTGCTTGCACAAAATTTAATCTATTAATAACAAAGTCACAAAGAGATAGCAGCAGAAAAAATGTTGTCAAAATAATCATTATCCTCTTTTTATGCACTGCTAACATCTCCAAATCACAAAACAAAACCATCACTATAATCTAAAGTATATTATAAAATAATAATAATATATTTTCACGCTTTATGGTTGTGTGTATGTAACAAACTAATTTATTTGAAATCGAAAAGATACATAATCATTTTTGCTTAAAAAAAGCTGATTAAGTAGGTTATCTACTCACTCAGTTTAGTTAACACCCTTACCAACATCGAAAATGCAAAATAATTCCCTTCGCATTTTTGATCTTCATTTTTTAGTCTTATCTATTTCCTTTTCAATTGTTCCAACTCTTTCTTCATCTTCTGATATTTCCGCACAATCATAATGATTAACAAGATAACAATCAGCAACAATAAAATACTTGCCAAAATAATCGTGACATACAGCCAAATATTTGGCTTCTCAATTGTCAAGTCCTCTTTGTTTAACTTATCAGCTTTTCCAGCCGTAATCTGAAAATTTTTTTCAAAATGCCACGTTCCCTGCTTGCTCCTTACATCTTGGACCCAAGTATACTCACCAGGCTCAATTTTCTTCCCATCTCCGATTCTAAAATTATAATTAAAGTTAGAGTTTGGCGCCATCTGTCTGTTCTCGGATTTATCTGAGTATAAAACTTTCTTTCTCTTCTTATCATCTTTGGCATAAACTTTAACTTCAGTAAACATATCTGTAAGCAAGCTAGCTGTCGGATTTGAAAGATTACCATTCAGCGAATTATGGTAATTATCTAAATCTGCAAAAACTTCATTTAGCTTCATATCGCTCTTTACTGGATCAGTTGTGCCATGCAAGACAATCCCCACAAGAAAAGAATAGTTAGCTTCAATTGATGTTCCGCTTTTTTTGTTTTCAGAGCCCGAAGAGTTTAATGGTTCTTCCGAAAAGTTAATCCCACCAACTAATAAACCTTCAAAAGGTTCATTTGGCGCAGTTAATTTAAAAGAATAATCCATAGTACTCTTGGCAGGAATTTCAATTTTTTCTTGATATGCTACATGATCTGCCAACTCAAAACTCAATGTCTTATCTCGCTTTTTGTGGTTCATATTGGCATAATCAATCACACCATTATTATTGGTAGTGGCACTGGCGATATGAATACGCGTAATTAACGGGTAATCTGCACTATTCGTTAACTTCACTTGTAAATTATAAGTTTGCTCAGGGTTGGGTTTAAAATCATAGTAAGTTTTATCTCTGGTATATTGCTCATCAGAAACGATTGGCTGCACTCCCAAGTAATGCGAATTATCTGCCTGCACACGCGGACAAGGCATAAACATAACCGTTGTTCCTAAGAAAACTAATGTCAAAATATATTTTAATAAATTTTTATGTTTACTATACATCTTCGCTTGACTTTTCCTTTCAAAACTTGATATCAATTTGATGATATTTTAACAGGTTCTAAGAACTTAACTAATTTTACGTATAATTTAAACACTACTTGATTGGCACAAAACATAAACCTATTTGGTTATTTAACTCATCTTCTTCTTTAGGAGATAGTGCATTTTTAGAATCAAATTCAGACAAATAAGCTTTTTTAGAAGCAGGATTAACCCAACGATCCGGCACCTTATATAAGTCATTTATCTTTTGATTTTTATAAAGCAGTCTTTGTTCATCAGCAAGCATTTCAAACCATACACCTTTTTTGGTTTTATATTTCCCTCCAACTTGCCATTTCATCGAGAAAAGTTTATCCAATTGATTTGTTTCTATCTTATCTAGAGAAACTGAATATTGTATTTGCCTATAATCTCTTTTGCCAGGAACATTATGCCAAAAATATATATCTGTTAGTGTTATCGTCTGTGGTAAGACACCGCTATGACGACTTACAAAGTCTTTTAGTCTGCTATGCTCTTGCCTCGTTGATGGATCAGTGTAACTAACAAAATGCTTTCCCAAAATAACATAAGCATGAAACATCATATTACAAGCTTCACTTAAATCTTCGAACTCTAGTCTACAAATTCTTTCAAAAATATTATTTAATGCTCGCTTAAAAATATTATGATTAATCTGAATCACACTTTTTTCTTCATTGTAATATTCAGTTTCAATTACATTCAAATTAGCATACAAGGTTTTCGAAGAATCAAATCTACTTATGGGCGATACATCTAAATAATGATCGCTATTAATTACTCTAGATATTTTTTGCAATATCATCAAATCAGACGTAATTCTCAGTTTTCTTGCCTCAACTCGTTGCTCCAGATTTGATATTGCATCTTCGGCAAACGCATTAGGTAAATGAACGTGATCAATTGCTGGATCACCTTCATTGTTAGGATCTGGAGAATCTAACTGAGGTTCAGTATTAGCAGGAGGATCAGGTACCGTCACTACAGGAGGTACTGGCGCAGGGACATTTTCTAAAGTAAACTCAAACACAGCTTTATAGCTTCCTGCTTTTAATGAAGAAAGATCAGGAATGTTTAACTCAAAAGCTCTAACTGCTATTTGATATTCTTCAGATTGATTAACACCAGGATCGACAGCCAAAATCACTTGACTATCAGCATTAAGATCAAAGTTATCTCCTTGACTAGATAGGTCAATAGGAGAAGCGATTGCATTACGCTGAATATTTTTTAGAGAAAAATGCGCTCCAGGAACTTCAAAGCCATCTTCATGCAAATTCTCTTTAACTTTGACACACAGACGAAAGCCACCTCGCTCCTCTCTTTCTGAAGGATCGACGATTCGTATCGTTTGAGTAGCTGAAGTTGTTAATGAACCAGTACCTGTTTTTTGTTTCCCAAAGTTAACATCTGAAATCTCTTCTATTCTTAAAGGACCGTCCAGAGCATCAGCACGCTGTTGAAAGTAAAGAGTGAAAATCATGCAAAGAAAGATAGAAAGTAACTTGAGGTTTCTTTTTAGCATACTTATGTCCTCTCCTCCCCCCCCAAAAAAAAAATTTTTTCATAGTATAGTAAATTGATAGTTAATTAAACTAAAAAAATCAGATCATCTTTTTAGCTTAATTAACTATATAAAGTGTTATCTAATGAAACTTTGATAACACTTTATAAGTTTATAAAGCTATTTAATTAAGCTGGAGTATCATTTAATGTCCAAACAATCTTTCCAGTATATTTTTTACCAGCTAAAATTTGATTAGTATCAGCGATCGCTAATTGAACTCTGTCAGTTTCTTTTTCGTCTTCAAGCCTTTCACCAAAACTAACTACTGTTTCACCTTGACCAGCACCTGCATTAGCTGAAACAATATTCACATCTGCACCATTTAAGACAGTTAAATTATCAGTGACATCAGAATTAAAATTAGCAGGTATTGCCGGAACAGACTGGACTGGAATATCTTTACCTAAGAATCTACCTAATTGAACTTTTAACTCTGCTCCAGGCAGTTCATTTCCTTCAATAGTTTTAATTTTACCATCAGTTAATTTTGCAGTTAGTTTCCAACCAATTGCTCCTCCACGGTCGTCTGCAACCTTTGCAAATGGAGCTATATATTTAGCAGTATTTTTTTCTTGTAATGATTTTGCTTTAAGATCTACCTTACCTACGTTTGTT